>CAYPGU010000044.1:0-12359 GCA_964409995.1 uncultured Legionellaceae bacterium
CATTTGCGTACATTCAAATAGTGGCGAATTTTTTCCATATCTTCAATCAAGTCGGAGGTTGTATTATTGATTAAACAAATATGCGGCGTAGATTTACCACAACCACGTTGATCAAATAAAATGATGCGATAACGCTTTGGATCGAAGAAGCGTCGATGATCTGGTTCGCAACAGGATCCTGGACCGCCGTGTAGAAACAAAATAGGGATGCCTTCCGGTTCACCCGACTCTTCTACATATAAAGTATGTAGATCATCAACTTTTAGCATATGTTCTGCATATGGCTTGATCGAGGGATAGAATGTAAGCATGCTAAAATCCTTGTGCGCGAATGGTAAACCTTTAGTTAAAGGTTAGCATGCAGATATTAAGTACAGAAACTTAAATACCGGCAATGGACAATATCTCACACGCTGGTGCGATTTTGCTTACAACATTTTATTTAAAAGCGTGGCATCATAAAGATAGTCAATCTCCAACCGAGATATTCGGTGTTAGCCCGGGCCTATGAGCCTGGGCTTTTTTTTCACTATCTTTCGTTATTGAATAGATTCTTATGCTTTCGAGCGTTCGTCGCGCTTTCGATCAATTTCTTTCAAGTACTTCTTACGCAAGCGAACTGATTTCGGCGTCACTTCCACTAATTCATCATCGTTGATGAACTCAAGAGCGTATTCCAAGGTTAACGGAATTGGTGGAGTTAGAACGATGTTTTCGTCTGTACCAGAAGCACGCATATTGGTTAATTGTTTTTCTTTGGTTACGTTAACCACTAAATCATTATCGCGCGTGTGAATACCAACGATCATTCCTTCGTACACTTCAGTTTGTGGCCCAATAAATAATTTACCACGTGGCTGTAGATTCCATAAAGAGTATCCAGAGGCCTTACCGGCAGCATTTGAAATCAACACGACATTCTTACGGCCAATTTCAACATTAGATCCAACTGGACCGTAATGATCGAACACATGCGTTAACACACCAGTGCCAGAAGTATTGGTCATAAACTCGCCATGGAAACCAATTAGGCCGCGCGCTGGTATAATATATTCCAAACGTACCCGACCTTTTCCATCCGGCAACATATCGCGCAGCTGTCCGCGGCGTTCGCCCAACCCTTGCATAATTGTACCTTGATGCGTTTCTTCTACTTCGACAACTAGACTTTCGTATGGTTCTTGTAATTCACCGTCTATCTCACGAATAATTACTTGTGGCTGCGAAACAGACAATTCAAAGCCTTCGCGTCGAATAGTTTCAACAAAAATACTTAATTGTAATTCGCCGCGACCAGATACTTTAAACTTATCCGGATCTTCGGTTTCACTAATCCGCAACGCGATATTATATGATGCTTCTTTGAATAAACGCTCGCGTAATTGACGACTAGTTACAAATTTACCTTCTCGACCAACAAATGGCGAAGTATTAATCTGGAAAATCATATTAATAGTCGGTTCATCAACAACTAACGGTGTTAGCATCTCTGGCGAATCCTTAGCACAAACAGTGTCAGAAATGGTTAGATCTTCGATCCCGGTAATCGCAACAATATCACCAGACTCAGCTTGATCAATTGGTACGCGCTGTAAACCAACATGACCAAATAATTTCATGATCTTGCCGTAACGCACGTTGCCATGGCGATCAACCACTGAAACTTGTTCATTGACTCGAATCGTGCCACGACTCACGCGACCAACTCCAATTACTCCAACATAGCTTGAGTAATCCAAGAATACGATTTGCATTTGGAATGGACCATCGCTCTCTACTTTTGGTGGTGCCACTTTTTCCACAATTAGATTAAATAATGGATTCATATTATCTGATGGTTGATCTAAATCCATAGTTGCATAGCCTTGTAAAGCCGAACTATAAATAATTGGGAAATCTAATTGCTCATTGGTTGCGCCAAGATTATCGAATAAATCAAATACCTGATCGACCACCCAATCCGGACGAGCACCAGGGCGATCAATTTTATTCACCACTAATATTGGATGTAAACCTTGTCGAAATGCTTTTTCGGTTACGAAGCGTGTCTGTGGCATCGGGCCATCAACCGCGTCGACCAATAACAACACACAATCCACCATCGATAGAATACGTTCTACTTCTCCACCAAAATCGGCGTGACCAGGGGTATCAACGATATTAATTTTATAATCATTCCATTTGATCGAAGTGTTCTTAGCCAAAATTGTAATGCCGCGTTCTTTTTCTAATTCGTTGGAGTCCATGACTCGCTCAACGATTTCTTCGCGCGCATCAAAAGTGCCCGATTGTTGTAGCAATTTATCAACCAATGTTGTCTTACCATGGTCAACGTGCGCGATGATGGCAATATTTCTTAATTTTTCGATCATTATTCAAACCTCAAAGAGTGTATCTGCAATCTTATTTCTGCAAAAAAATTATCTGCACCTACTATAATGAAAGTAAGGCATTTTAAAAATGTTATGCGGCCAAATTATAACTGGCTGCTATTATAACTCTTAAGTGTGAGTGAGGAAAGATGGACAAGATTGTCACTAACCCTACTTCAACAACCCAGTGGCAAACACTAGTCACTGAAGCGAGTGCAGCCTGTAAGATTTGCCTTAGCGAGGAAATCGAAAGCTACCTCGTTTTCCTGTTGATGCGCTTCGTTAATCACCCGCAAATTGCCCAAAAAATCATGGGGCAAGAATTTATGCACGGAATCAATCGAGTCGGATCACTTCGCCCCTTGGCCTTACGCGACGTTGGAGACCAATGCCTGTTATATTCAGGTTTGTTCCCGGGTCGAGCCCAGCGTCGTCGGGTAAGAGTAAGCTATTATGTCAATATAGGCAAGTCGGCCTACCTATATTTAGCCGAAACCAAGTTCTCTAGCGCTGATTTATTTACGACCCTAGCCTCGGATTTTGTTGGGTTAATGGACATTTTGCAGGCTATGCGCGAAATCAATGGTCAGCCCATCACACTAGACCCAATTTCGGCCGAAGAGCTCTGGCATGATACCGGCAGTAACCATGCCCTACAAAGCTTAAAAAAGTACACCAGCAGCATGCCAATCCCGATGTGTAATCTTGAGTTTTGTTGGCTAAAACATTAATTCTTGTAGTGCGATTTTATGTATTCCAAGCATTGTTCGGCTGGCAAAGGTTTAGAAAAATAAAAGCCCTGCCCCTGCTCACAACCCAATTCCTTTAAAATATCCAACTGATCCTTATTTTCGATCCCTTCGGCTAAAATTGTTAAGCCCATACTCTTGCCCATTTCTATAATGGCTCGAATTAACGCACGATCATCTTTATTCACGTTACATGCACTAACAAAACAACGATCAATTTTTAATTTATCCACATTGAAATTGCGCAAATAACTTAGCGATGAATAACCCGTACCGAAATCGTCAATTGAAATATCGATACTTCTACTTTTGATTTCTTGAATATAATTTCTAAGCTCAGCCGAATCTTGGAATAAAAAGCTTTCGGTCAACTCTAACTCAAGCTGCTCAGGCTTTATTTTATTACTATGTAACAAAAAATCTAGTTGCTTTATAAGCGAGACATCTATTCCCTGTTTAGCCGAAAGGTTTACAGCCAATTTCATGTTAGGATAGCCACAATCTGACCACTCTGTTATTTGTCTGCAGCTTTCAATAAGAACAAAAGAAGTAATATCTTGGATCAAGTTCAATCCTTCAGCAACAGAAATAAACTCTAGCGGTGGGATCAAGCCACGCAGAGGATGCTGCCACCGGACCAAAGCTTCAACACCGATAATATCTTCACCCTGCAAACTTATAATTGGTTGATAGTGCACAACAAACTGTTTTAATTGTATAGCTGCACGTAGCTCAGTTTCAATTTGCAAGTCCTCTCGCATATTTATATCCATTTTGTGCGAGTAAAATTTATATAAATTTATTCCCGACTGTTTGGCCGCTAACAATGCAATATCAGCTTTAGCAAGTAACTCCTCAGCATACAGACCGTTTACAGGCCAAAAGCTGGCACCAACACTCACGGAAAGACTTACTTGTAGGCCAAGCAATTCAATTGGATGGTCAAATATTTGCACTATTTGTAAAATGTATTCTTTTGCATCTTCAGTACTTTTGAGGCCGCTAATGCTCATTAAAAATTCATCGCCACCGATACGCGCCAATAGCATATTATCGGTCAGCATTGTTTTCAAATTATCTGCAGTGTATTTTAAAACCAAATCACCGACCGAACGACTATACACATCGTTAATCTTGGAGAATTCGTTTAAATCAATCAATAAAAAGACCATTATTTGATCTTTATCCATCAATGTTATTTGAGAATTAACTGCTTTAAAAATCGAAGTTTGATTTGGTAGACCTGTCAACGAATCAGAAGTAGCAAGCTTAAGTAATTGCTCTTCTTGTCTTTTCTGTAGGGTTATATCTCATATACACCAGACCCGTCCCACAACTTCATCATCTATGATTTGTGGCTTAGCAAAAATCTCGTATACACCTCCATCAATTAGTATTAGTTTTTCGTTTACCTCTAACCATGGATTTGCCATAGCCTCCTGCATTTTTTTAAACAACCTGTCCGTATTAGATATGACTGTTGTTGCCATATGGAGAATTTTATCTCTATTCGCATCTTTTAGATCAGCTTCTGACAATTTAAATAATTGCATAAATTTTTTATTATACTCAACAATAGAGCCAGATAAAGTAAATGCAATAATCCCATCTGCAGTCGCCTCTAAAATGGCATTTAATAATGACCATGAGTGCTTAGTTCTCCATCTCGCCAGTTGAGATTCGCGCAAATAATATGTTAATAAACATATTATGATCGACAATGCCCAGCCTATTACAAGCAGCACTATTGGCAAATTTGAAGTTTTGTTTGCAAGCTGCGTCACTTCGTATGTTTCGAACACCACACGCAAGGTAATTATCACACCAGTGATAAGAATTATATATGGCAATAAATAGCTTATATCACTTTTAATTTTAATTGCATTATACGAGGATAGTGCTGTAATTGTGCTCGATAAAATTGTAACCCCTAATATAGTACTGATTGCGCTTGGTGAATCTTGATGCCACAAATATTCCTCTGCAAAACCAAGTATACTGCCAATTAGAAACACTATAGAAACTCCCAAGCTGAACAAGGCTAAGCTGCCAGCAGTTTCCAAACAATATTTTTGTGTTCTATAACAGTTGTTTAACAATAGAGCAGCTGCATTAATCATCATAAGTATCGCAGTTGTACTCACCATTTCTTGAGGTTTACTAATGTTTAAGACTTGTATAATAAATTCTGAAAAGCTATTTGCTCCTACATAATATTCCATTAAATTTGCAGCAAAACTTAGTGCGGCAATCAGCACGACCAACGATACAAAAATACGCGCCATTTTTTTATTTTCAAAAAAGGACACAACTATTCCGATCCCCAAAAAAACAAAACAAAGCGCGGTACTAAATGCCATAGGCACAGTATTTGCAATTAACAATTCAGGTTTAATAATCCAAAGAGTAATAGTACTTGCGCCTAAAATTAGAATGAGCGCTGCTCCAGCAAAGACACTGAATTTTAATATTTTGTTTTTAACAAAATTCTGTATAGCTGGTTCTGTTAGCATCTATTTAGTTGCTAACAACTAATCAGTCGGCATTAATGCGCCACCAACCGCACCTACACCGGCACCAATTGCTGTGCCAACGCCAACATTACCGCCAGTAAGACCTGCAATCCCTGCACCAGCTACGGCACCAACCGCGGTTCCTACAGCAGCGTGTTCTTGTTGTTGTGTCATAGTACAACCGCTCAAAGTTAGGGTGGTAAAAACCACAGCAATTAATAATTGTTTGTTATTTTGCATGATGCTTATTCCTATTAATAGTTATTTACTGAGTATAGTCACATCACCTTTGAAAATGTTTACAAATAAGTGTCAAGTTTTTGGCAAAGTAGTCGATTTATTGGACATGAACCTTTTCATTACCAAGGTGACATATGACAAAAAGTAAATTGCTAGGTCGTGCAACAATGCTGTTAGGCTGCTGGGCAGTAGTTGGCTCCGCATCGGCGCTTACTTTTGTTATTCAGCCGGGATCAGATGTGGTTGGCCAAGTACAAACCGCCAGAGTTCAAAACGGTGAAAATTTTCATGATGTAGGTCGAAATTTTGATGTCGGGGTATATGAACTAATAGAAGCAAATCCTGGCGTTGATCCGGCTGATCCAGAGGCTGGTACCTTATTAGTGATCCCTACCCAATATGTTTTGCCACGCGGTTCACGCAAAGGGATTGTGATTAACTTGGCCGAGATGCGTTTATATTATTTCCACAAAGATGGAAAACTAGTTACAACCCATCCAATCGGAATAGGTCGACCAGATTGGGAAACTCCGCTTGGTTCTGGCAAGGTAATTGAAAAAACCAAGGATCCATACTGGCGTCCGCCACCTTCAATCCGTGCCTGGTATGACGAGCGCGATTATTATTTACCAGAGGTAGTGCCGCCTGGACCACAAAATCCATTGGGCAAATATGCAATGCGTTTATCTATTCCTGGTTATTTGATCCATGGTACTAATACGCCAAATGGTATCGGCGTTAGAAGTAGTAGTGGTTGTATTCGTATGCACCCTGAAGATATCGAATCTCTATTCTATAAAGTATCGATGGGAGATCCTGTTAGAATAATACATCAGACTTATAAAGTAGGTCGATATAATAATAAAATCTACGCTGAAGTGCATGAACCGCTATCTGGATATTATTATGACAATCTTAGTGATGGTGAGATATTGAATCAAGCGATGGAAGAAGCGCGGGCATTGGGCAACCCTAATGTAAATCGTGAGCTAGCGCGTAGAGCGTTAGAACGCTCTAACGGCTATCCCACAGCGATTCAGTAACTTAAGACTATTTCTTATACTGATCACACATCTTGTCATAAGAACATTCGTCTTTACAACCACAACCTGTTAACAATAGTACTGGTGCTATTAAAGCAGTTACTAACAAAACTCTTAATGCTGTCATAATAAGGTCTCCCACTAGATTTACGAAATTTTCTTCTTAAAAGAATAGTAGATTTTTTACCAGTTGACCAGTTTAAAACAAAAAGTTTTAATTATTTTTGCAAGTATGAACCAAACTTATGGCTCACTTGGTCGAAAGCAGTTTTGATCGCAACGATGGCAGACTCAAGCTTGCTCTTGTCAGTCTCAGAATTATTAATCGCTTGCTCTAGATTAATAGCCAAGTTTGAGACTTGCAGCGCACCTAAGTTGGCGCTGCTTGATTTTAATGAGTGCGCCAATCTTCCGACAGTTTCATAATCATCTTGATTTAAGGCTTGTTGCATTTGTTGCAAAGTATTTGGCGTATCCGTCAAATACAAATTAATTATTTTAGTTAAACTATCACCGATTGCTTCTTTTAATGTATCCAATACTTCGGTATCAAATTCCTGCGCATCAGCGTTCATACGAAGGTTTCCTAGTCAGTAAGTTTTGCACCGCTTGTTGCGGAGTTACTTCATTAGTAAGAATTTTATATACCTGTAAAGCAATAGGCATTTCAATCTTATGCTCTTCAGCTATGCGACAAATCTGTGCTGCATTATGTACCGCCTCAACAATTTGTCCAATTTCAGATTGGGCTGCTTCAATTCCTTTGCCTGCTGCCAAAGCTAAACCGAAACGACGATTACGTGATTGATTATCTGTGCAAGTTAAAATTACATCACCAACACCAGCTAAACCTTGTAACGTTTCTGCATTAGCTCCGAGGGCTAAACCAAAACGCATCATTTCGGATAAACCACGGGTCACAATACCTGCACGTGCGTTGGCACCAAAACCTAGCCCATCTGATAATCCTGCCGCTACGGCTAAAATATTCTTGATCACACCACCAACTTGCACACCAATAACATCGTTACTCAGATACACGCGAAAATTATTATTGTGGAAATAGGTAACTAGATCTTTACCAAATTGATGATCTTTGGTTGCTATAGTAACTGCAGTTGGTAATTGTTGCGCGACTTCTTTGGCAAAGCTTGGTCCAGCTAAGATAGCATATTTTTGTCCTGAGCCAAATTCTTCAATAACTACTTCATGTAGAAAGCGCCCGCGCTCTGGCTCTAAACCTTTGGTAGCCCAAATCAAACGATGTCTAGCAGTCCAATACGGCTTAAGTAATTTTAAAACTTGGCAAAAAGCTTTGCTAGGGACGACCAGTAAAATATCAGTGCATTTGTTCATTAACTCAGCGATATCATTACAGCCACGAACATTTTTTGGCAGTGCAATACCGGGTAGATAAGTATTGTTCATGTGTTGAGTATTTATGTCTTGCAACACAGAATCTTCTCTACCCCAAAGTAAAATATCTTCTGAAGTATTGCATGCTAAAGTAGCAGCTAATGCGGTGCCCCACGAACCTGCTCCACAAACACCTATCATGCATGTGCAACCTGAGTGGATTGAATCTTTTCAGATAATTGTTGCTGATACATAGACTCAAAATTCATTGGTGGGATAATAAGTTGTGGGAAACCACCTTTAGTAACTAAGCTTGACACAACTTCACGTGCATATGGGAACAAAATTGTCGGTGCCATGGTTGATAGAATATAATCTGATTGTTGTGCATCAGTTACGCCTTCTAACATGAACACTCCGGCCTGCTTAACTTCAACAATAAAAGCGGTTTTAGGCTTAGCTGTTTCAGTTTCTTCATTCATTACAACATTTACGCTAATAGCCAAAGTTACTTCGTACAAATTATCCTCAAGATGCATACGCTCCATCTGGATATCAAAATTTAATTTTGGCTTCCATTCCAAAGTAAATATTTGTGGCGAATTAGGAGCTTCAAAGGAAATATCTTTAATATAGATATTGTGCACTGTGAAATTAATTTTTGATTCTGTATCTGTATTTTGGGTCATGTTAACTCCTTTTTCAATCCTTGTTTAATAGAGCATCTAATTTTCCGCTCTCGTTTAGCTTCTTCAAATCATCAAAGCCACCAATATGCTCACCATTTATAAAAATTTGCGGCACAGTTCGCTTACCATTTGTTTTGGTCAGCATTTCTTTTTGCTTCGCAGGGTCATTATCCAAAACAACCTCTGTATATTTGGCACCTTTCGATTCCAATAGTTGCTTAGCATTTACACAATACGGACAAGTTAAGGTGCTATAAATCACAATGGTCGCCATAATCATGATCCTATCCTACTCTTTTGAAGTTGTGGTAGTAAGTGGCAAGCCAGCATCACGCCAAGCATTTACACCACCAGCCAAGCTCGACACATTAGACAGCCCCTGATCGCGCAAACGTTTAGCAAAAGATTTGGAACGCTTACCTTGTGCACAAACAACTATAACAGGCTTTTGTGCATATTTTTGCAATCGTTTTAGTTTAGCATCCGATTCATCAGCTTCAACATGATGAGCGCCTAAAATATGTCCGGTGGAGAATTCTTCTTTCGAACGTATATCGATAATCACTGCGTGTTGTCGATTAATTAGACCAATTGTTTGATCTGGCGAGACTTCGCCACTACCTGTTTCTTGCTTAAACTCAAAAACCATATATGCTACCAAGAGCAGGATAAATAAGCTGCTTAGCTGCCAGTGCCTTAATATAAAATCAAAAATTTCATTCATACTTGTATACTATTGAACCTTTTCGCCCATGATCTGTAACTATCAAGATTCAGATCCCGGGTCTACGCCCGGGATGACACAGTTCATGAAACTGTGTCAATATTATTTTATAATCTTGACTAAAGAGGCCTCAGTATACACTTATTTAATCCTAAACACAGCCCCAGGCCTCAAGTTTCCGTGCTGACTTTTAATGGATACCATATGCAAGCGAATACACCTTTACTACTAATAGTGCTGGATGGATGGGGCGAACAAGCAGCCGACGCAGCTAATGCAATTTCTCTAGCTCGTACACCTACTTGGAATAAATTATGGTCCTCACAACCGCATACCTTGCTTTCGGCCAGCGGTTTGGATGTTGGCTTGCCCGAGGGGCAAATGGGTAACTCAGAAGTAGGACATATGACCCTTGGCTCCGGCCGAGTCATATATCAGGATTTAACCCTAATTAATAAAGCTATAGCCGATCGGTCTTTCTTGCAAAATAAGGTTTTGCTCAATGCGCTAGCCCAAGCCAAAACACAAGGTGGCGCAGTACATGTTTTAGGTTTGCTTTCACCTGGCGGTGTGCATAGCCACCAACTACAAATTTTTGCCATGTTAAAAATGGCCGCACAACAACAAGCTTCACAAATTTATGTGCATGCTTTTTTAGATGGGCGTGATACACCACCACAAAGTGCCACGCAAAGTTTGCAAGCATTGCAAGAAGTTTGCCAAGCGCAAACAAACACAGCGATTGCCAGCATCATGGGGCGCTTTTATGCTATGGATCGCGATAAACGTACTGAAAGAACCAATGCGGCGCTGGATTTACTAGTCAATGGCAAAGCCGAATATAGCGCTGACTCTGCATTAGCTGGATTGGAAGAGGCCTATGCACGTGGTGAAACAGATGAGTTTGTTAAACCAACCAAAATTATTCCGACAACTATTAAACAAAATGATGTGGTAATATTTATGAATTTTCGCGCTGATCGTGCGCGGCAATTATCTTATGCTTTGATTAAAGCATTACCCGGTTTAGAAACATCTTTTGTAACTTTAACCGAGTATGATGCAGAATTACCAGTCCAGGTTGCATTTCCAAAAGTTACCAACATAAATACTCTAGGCGAAGTATTGCAGCAAAATAAATTAACTCAATTACGCATTGCAGAAACTGAAAAATACGCACACGTGACGTTTTTTTTCAACGCGGGCCGCGAAGATCCTTTTAACGGCGAGAGTCGCAAATTAGTACCCTCCGTTAAAGTTACTACTTACGATACACAACCGGCAATGAGTGCACAAGAAATTACCGACGAACTTTTGACTGCTATCAAAGAAAAAACTTATGCCGTTATTATTTGTAATTTTGCCAATCCTGATATGGTTGGACATACTGGTAATTTGCCAGCAACTATCAGTGCAATTGAAACTATTGATCACTGCTTGGGGCAAATTGTTGCTGCATTAACCGAATATGGCGGACAAGCACTAATTACTGCTGATCATGGTAATGCCGAACATATGTGGGATGAACAAACCCAGCAACCACATACGGCACACACAACTAATCTCGTGCCCTTGATCTATGTTGGAACGCAAGCGCTTAAATTTAAACCTAATACCGCACAACAGATATTTGGTTTAAAAGATGTTGCACCAACAATTTTAGATTTGTTGCAACTTAAAGCTCCGGCTGAAATGACTGGCGTATCATTAATTGTCAAATGACCGCTAGCCATTTATATAGAATGAGTTATGCCCAGAATTTAAGTTGAGCAACATGGCGTAGAGAATAAAGCAGGTTTATAATGGAAGATAATATTTAAATAAAAGTGGTCAGAATCATGAAACACAATCTCAAATTGCTTCTACTCCCATTATGCTTGTTTCTTAGCACTAGCGCCTACGCTGACCAGGCTGCTATTGTTACAGCTGCGCCGACTAAACAAGAAAAACTACCACTTACTGACCTAGAAAGATTTACCACTGTAATCGAACATATTAAAAATTATTATGTAAAACAGGTTGATGATTCTACTTTATTTGAGAATGCTATTCGCGGCATGCTCGCTGGGCTTGATCCACACTCTTCATACCTAGATCCTGAGGAATATGCAGAATTAAAAGCTAGCACCTCTGGTAAATTTGGTGGCTTGGGGATCGAAGTAACCTTGGAAGATGGCTTCATCAAGGTTATATCACCAATTGATGGCACACCTGCCGCCAAAGCTGGCATGCACCCTGGTGATATAATTGTGCGCATCGATGATACACCGGTCCAAGATTTGAATTTACGCGATGCAGTAGAAAAAATGCGCGGCAAGCCAGGATCTGACATTTATTTGACGATCGTGCGCAAGGGTGAGGCCAAGCCATTAAAAATTAAATTAACGCGTGCGATTATTAATGTGCAAAGTGTAACCAGCAAAATGCTGGATGATGGCTACGCATATATCCGTATTTCACAGTTCCAAAGTGAAACTGGCAGCGAAATTGCTAAAGAACTGAAAAAAATTACCAATGACAACAAAATTAAACTCAAAGGCGTAGTCTTAGACTTGCGCAACAATCCAGGTGGTGTACTTGAAGCTTCGGTGCAAACTGCTTCCGCTTTCTTGGATAAAGATAAACTTCCTTATGAAAAAGTAGTGGTATTCACCAAAGGACGCATTTCTGGTT
>CAYPGU010000045.1:0-12215 GCA_964409995.1 uncultured Legionellaceae bacterium
GTTATATGGTTGCTTCTAAGGATCTAGTTGCTGGTTCCGTAGTACAATCCGGTGTAGACGCTCCAGTGGCAGTCGGTAATTGTTTACCGCTGACTAACATCCCTGTCGGTTCGATCGTACATTGTATAGAATTGAAACCTGGTAAAGGCGCGCAGCTTGCCAGAAGTGCTGGCGGTTCTGTACAATTCCTAGCTCGCGAAGGCAGACATGCTACGATTCGTTTAAAATCTGGCGAAATGCGTAAAGTTCTTGCTACATGCCGCGCAGTGATTGGTGAAGTTGGTAAAAGCCAGCATAACTTGATCAAAATTGGTAAAGCAGGACGTAACCGTTGGTTAAATAAACGTCCTCGAGTTAGAGGTGTTGCGATGAATCCAGTAGATCACCCATTAGGTGGTGGTGAAGGGCGCACTTCTGGTGGTAGACCTGCATGTACTCCATGGGGTGTGCCTGAAGGTATTAAGACACGAAGAAAGAAAGCTAACAGTTGGAAGCTTATTATTCGTCGTCGTAAGAATAAATCTGAAAAGTAGGGGTTGAACGATGTCGCGTTCTTTAAAAAAGGGGCCATTTGTTGATCATCACTTGATTGCTAAAGTTCGTGAAGCTATTAAGTCTGCGCAACGTAAAGTGATAAAGACTTGGTCTAGAAGATCAATGATTCTGCCAGAAATGGTTGGGTTAACGATTGCGGTACACAATGGCCGTCAATTCGTGCCAGTGTTGGTGACTGAAAATATAGTCGGACATAAATTAGGTGAGTTTTCTCCAACCAGAACCTTCAAAGGGCACTCTGGCGATAGAAAAGTAGCGGGCAAATCTGCAGCACCAAAGAGTGATAAGAAATGATGAAAAATAGTATGGAGGGCGCATCGTGAGTTCTGCAAAATTAAGATACGCACGTTTGTCGGCGCAAAAAGCACGCTTGGTTGCTGATTTGGTTCGTGGTTTGACAGTAGAGAAAGCTGTAAATCAATTAACTTTTAGTAACAAAAAGGGCGCAGCGATCATTTTAAAAGTATTGCAATCTGCAATTGCTAACGCCGAAAACAATGAAGGTTTAGATATCGATACTCTAGCCTTAAATACAATCTTCGTTGATGAAGCACCGAGCTTTACGCGTTTTAAATCTAGAGCTAAAGGGCGCGCTAATCATATTACTAAGCGCAACTGCCACATCACTGTTGTGGTTGCTCCTAAGCAAGAAAAAGCACCGAAGAAAAGGGAGCAGAAATAATGGGTCAAAAAGTCCATCCAACTGGTATACGTCTAGGCATAACATGTGAAAGTAACGCACGTTGGTATCCAAGCGGTGAGAAGTTTGCCGATGTTTTACGCAGCGATATAGAAATTCGTGAATATGTACGTAAGTCTTTGCCGGAAGCATCCAGCATCAGCCACATTATTATCGAAAGAACTGGCCGCAATGTTAAAGTGATCATACGCACAGCTAAACCTGGCGTGATCATTGGTAAGAAAGGCGAAGATATCGATAAGTTACGCGCTAAATTAAGCGACTTAATGAAAGTTAATATTCAGATTGTTATTGAAGAAATACGTAAGCCAGAAATCGATGCAACTTTAGTGGCAGCGAATGTGGCACAGCAATTAGAAAAACGTATTATGTTCCGTCGTGCTATGAAGCGTGCGATGACCAATGCCCTACGCCAAGGTGCGAAAGGGATTAAAATTATGGTTGCCGGACGTTTGGGTGGTGCAGAAATTGCGCGCACTGAATGGTACCGTGAAGGACGAGTTCCTTTGCATACTTTCAGAGCAGATATAGATTATGGCACAGCGATAGCCAAGACTACTTATGGAATCATAGGTGTTAAAGTCTGGATATTTAAAGGCGAAGTCATTGGTAAAAAAGCTGAAGAGCAACAACAGCAGCAACAAGCAGAAGTAGTTGCTTAATAAGGTACCGGGGTAAAAAATGTTACAACCAAAACGCACAAAGTATAGAAAGCAAATGAAAGGCCGTAATTACGGTGTTGCTACGCGTGGTAATAAAGTAAGTTTCGGTGAGTTTGGCTTGAAGGCGTTGGGCTATGCGCGTGTAACAGCACGTCAAATTGAAGCGGCACGCCGAGCCATCAACCGTTATATTAAGCGCGGTGGTAAAGTATGGATTCGCTTATTCCCAGACAAGCCAATTACTAAAAAGCCTATTGAAGTACGTATGGGTAAAGGTAAGGGTAACGTGGAATATTGGGTGGCTTTAGTGCAACCAGGTCGCGTAATGTTTGAATTAGAAGGCGTGACTCCTGAAATTGCACGCGAAGCATTAAGATTGGCTGCCTCTAAGCTTCCAATTAAAACTGAATTTGTAGAACGAGTGGTGAAATAACATGGGTGTTGCAGAATTAAGAGAGAAACAAATTCCTGAACTGAAACAAACGCTAACTGGATTGTTAAGACAGCAATTCAAATTGCGCCTATTGAAATCAAGTGGCGAGATGAAGCGTAATCATCAGTTTAAGCAAATTCGTCGTGATATCGCACGTGTTATGACGCTGATAACAGAGAAAGAAGGTAACTAGCGATGAGCGAGATAAAATTAAACGGTCCTATTTTACAAGGCGTAGTTGTTAGCAATAAGATGATGAACACAGTGGTTGTGGCAGTTACTCGCCGTATTACTCATCCTTTGTATGAAAAAATTATCACCAAGACTACCAAGCTGCATGCGCATGATGCCGATGGCCAGTGCAAAGAGGGTGATACAGTGTTAATTCAGGAATGTCGACCTATTTCTAAGACTAAGTCTTGGATGGTTGTTGAGACGGTAGGCACTAAAGCGTAAAGCAAAACCATACTTGTCCTTGAACAGGTTGGTTAGGTTGTAGTATTATAAGCGACTTTAAGTTAATCAAAAATGAGTTGATTAGCTGATAATAGTGGGCTGGAGAGATAAAATGATTCAAATGCAGTCTATCTTAGACGTGGCAGATAACAGCGGTGCACGCAGAGTAATGTGCAATAAAGTGCTGGGCGGCTCTATGCGTCGTTATGCTAATATTGGCGACGTGATCCGAGTAAGCATCAAAGAAGCGATTCCGCGCGGTAAAGTTAAGAAGGGTGAAGTTGCCCTTGCAGTAGTGGTTAGAACCAGGAAGGGCGTGCGTCGTGCTGACGGCTCTGTCGTTAAATTTGATGGTAACGCCGTTGTATTGCTAAACAACCAAAGTCAACCAATTGGTACGCGTATTTTCGGCCCAGTGACTCGAGAATTGCGCAGTGAAAAGTTTATGAAGATCGTTTCATTAGCTGCTGAAGTATTGTAAGAGAGATATTGAGCTATGCAAAAAATTAAGCGCAATGACAAGGTAATTGTCCTTACTGGAAAAGATAAAGGTAAAACTGGCACCGTGCTTAGAGTGGTCAACACTCGCCCGGGCGGACTAGTTGAACGTGTATTTGTAGAAGGCATTAATCTAGTTAAAAAACATGTTAGAGGTAATCCACAACAAGGTAAGCCTGGTGGGATTATCGAGCAAGAAGCTTCGCTAGACATTTCAAATGTAGCGTTGTTAAACCCTAACACAAACAAAGCAGACAAGGTTGCTTTCAAAGTATTGGAAAATGAAAACCGTAAAGTTAGGGTATTCAAGTCTACTGGTGAGGTTATAGATGTCTAAGGCTAATCTAAATAAATATTACAACGATGTAGTTGTGCCAAAACTCATGAAAGAGCTAGGTGTTACCAACGTAATGCAAGTTCCGAAGATTACCAAAATAACCTTGAACATGGGCTTAGGTAATGCGATGACAGACAAGAAGATCATTACTAATGCGATTGGTGATCTATCTTTGATTTCTGGTCAACTTGCAGTTGCTACTAAAGCACGTAAGTCGATTGCAGGATTCAAGTTACGCGAAGGTTGGCCAATTGGTGCCAAGGTTACTTTACGTAAACAAAGAATGTATGAATTTTTAGAGCGTTTGTTATCAATTGCTATCCCACGTATTCGTGACTTTCGTGGTTTAAGCCGTCATGCATTTGATAAGCAAGGCAATTATTCAATGGGTGTGCTGGAACAAATCGTATTCCCAGAAATTAAGTATGACAAAATTGATGCGTTGCGTGGTTTGAATATTACAATCACCACTACAGCCAAAGACAAGAAAGAAGGCTTAGCGTTGTTACAAGCATTCAATTTCCCAATTAAAGAAACCTAAGCGGTAGAGGATTAAATGTCAAAACTATGTATGATTAGGCGTGAAACACGCAGAGAAAAATTAACTAAGAAGTATGCCGCTCAGCGTGATGCACTTAGAGTGATTAAGAATGATCCAAGCGTGTCTTTAGAAGATAAATTGGCAGCTAATGAAAAATTACAAAAGTTGCCACGTGATTCTGCAATGTGTCGTACACGCAGACGCTGTTGGAAAACTGGTCGAGCACATGGTGTGTATAGGGCAGTAGGTATGTGTAGAAATATGTTTAGGATTCACGCTATGCAAGGTGATATTCCTGGAATTCACAAGGCGAGTTGGTAATAAATTATGAGTATGCAAGATCCAATAGCTGATTTATTGACCCGTATTCGTAACGGTCATGCAGCTAAGAAAAGTGTTGTAAAAGTTGGTTTTTCTAAAATTAAACTGGCTATTGTGCAAGTGTTGCAAGATGAAGGCTATATTGCTGGTTTCAAGATTGTTGAAGTTGATGCTTCTAAGAAGCAGATTGAAATTCATTTGAAGTATTACAATAACGCGCCAGTAATCGTGAGTATTGACCGAGTGAGCCGTCCTGGTTTGCGTCAATACAGAGCTAAAGATAAGCTGCCTAGAGTTATGGGTGGTTTGGGTATGGCGATTGTGTCAACCACTAAAGGTGTGATGAGCGATCGACAAGCGAGAGAATTAGGGCACGGCGGTGAAGTGCTGTGTGTAGTTAAGTAGTAGGGGCTTTATATGTCACGAATAGCAAAAATACCTTTAGAGATTCCTACTGGTGTAGAGTTTAAACAAGCTGAAGGCACTGTGCATGTTAAGGGGCCAAAAGGCGCGTTAGCATATGAAATATCTAAAGCTGTAGTGGTTAGTATTGAAGGTAATCAAGTTAATGTAGTTGCGAATGATAGTAGTGATGAAGCGCGCTGCATGGTTGGTACTACTCGTGTGTTACTAGGTAACATGGTTAAAGGTGTTCATACTGGCTTCGAACGAGCTTTGAAGTTGGTAGGTGTGGGTTATAGAGCCAAGGTACAAGGTAAGGTATTGGAATTAAGCTTAGGCTTTTCTCATCCAGTAAATTTTGCAATTCCAGAAGGGATTGTGATTGAAACACCAAGTGCTACTGATATCGTAATCAAAGGCTTTGATAAACAGAAAATAGGCCAAGTTGCTGCGAATATTCGTGCTTACCGTCCACCAGAGCCATACAAAGGTAAAGGTGTACGTTATGCTGATGAAGTAGTGATTTTGAAAGAAACTAAGAAGAAATAGGTGATAAGGTGAGTAACGTAATTAGAGTGTCGCCACGACAACGCCGCTGCAAGTTAATTAGAAGCAAAATTGCTGCACAGCAAGACAGAGTGCGTTTAACCGTACACCGTTCGTCGCAACATATTTACGCACAAGTATTTACTGCAGATGGCGGACAAGTGTTGGCTTCTGCGTCAAGCGTAGAAAAAGAAGTGAAAGCACAAGATTTTGGTACAGGTAAAATTAAACTATCCGAAGCAATTGGTAAATTAGTGGCAGAACGTGCTAAAGCCAAAGGAATATCCAAAGTAGCTTTCGATCGTAGTGGTTATAAGTATCATGGTTGTATAAAAGCTTTAGCTGATGGAGCTAGAGAAGCTGGCTTGGAATTTTAAAGGTATTAGTAATGGCAAATCCTGCAAATAATGTTGAAATAGGGCAAACAAACGATGGTTACCGCGAAAAGTTAGTAGCGGTTACTAGAAATGCGAAAGTTGTAAAAGGCGGACGTATATTTGGTTTCTCTGCACTAGTAGTCGTTGGCGATGGTCGTGGTCGCATTGGTATTGGCCGTGGTAAAGCGCGTGAAGTGCCAGCAGCGATCCAGAAAGCTATGGAAAGTGCACGTCGTAATTTAGTGCATATTGAATTAAATGGTAATACTTTGTTTCACCCGGTTGTTGCAGAACACGGTGCTTCAAAAGTAGTAATGTTACCAGCCTCACAAGGTACAGGTATTATTGCTGGTGGTGCTATGCGTGCGATTCTCGAACTGGCTGGTGTACAAAATATTCTAGCTAAGTGTATTGGTTCTACCAATCCAAACAACGTAGTACGCGCAACACTAAAAGGCTTAACAGGCATGAGTTCTCCAGAGTCGATCGCACTAAAACGCGGTAAGACTGTAGAAGAAATTAGAGGGGTAAGCGTAAATGGCTAAGTCGACAGGCAAAAAAATTGCAGTAAAGCTTGTGAAAAGTATAATTGGACGTCAGCCTTCACATAAAGCAACAGTAGCTGGTTTGGGTTTAAAACGTATAAATCATACTGTTGAACTAGATGACACTCCAAGCATACGTGGAATGATTAATAAAGTTTCTTATTTATTGGCTGTTGAAGCTGTATAAACTTATTTCGAGGTAATTATGTACTTAAATACACTACAACCAGCGCCTTTTTCTAAAGTTAAAAAAGTTCGTGTTGGTCGCGGTATAGGAACTGGGATTGGTAAAACTTGCGGTCGTGGACACAAGGGCCAAAAATCTCGTGGTAGTTTCGGTAAAGTAGGTTTTGAAGGCGGGCAAATGCCTTTGCAAAGACGTTTAGCCAAATTTGGTTTTACCTCAAAGAAAAGCTTATTGCGTAATGAAATCCGTTTGTCTGAATTGAATCAAGTCCAAGCAGAAGTAATCGATTTAGTAGCTTTGAAAGAAGCTAATATTATTAATCCTGAAATCAAATATGTAAAAATATTTGCTTCTGGAACGATTAGTCGCGCTGTTACAGTGAGAGGTATTCCTGTAACGAAAGGGGCGGCAGCAGCAATTCAAGCAGCGGGTGGAAGGATTGAGTAATTCTGCAGCATTGCAAGGTATAGGCGGTCCTAGAGGAATAGGGGCAGGTGGCCTGAAGGAATTAAAGGGTCGGTTCTTATTTCTGATTGGTGCCTTATTCATTCAAAGATTAGGTTCGCATATCCCGGTTCCAGGTTTGGATCCAGCGAAATTAGCACAGCTATTTTCGCAAAGCAGTGGTGGTGGGATCTTAGGTTTATTTAATTTATTTTCTGGTGGTGCTTTATCTAGATTAACTTTGTTCGCTTTGGGTGTGATGCCATATATTTCAGCATCGATTATCATCCAGTTGCTCACGGCAGTGATGCCAGCATTTGAACAGTTAAAGAAAGAAGGCCAATCAGGGCGACGCAAGCTAACGCAATATACACGTTACTTAACCTTAGCATTAGCCTCGTTTCAGGCTTTTGGTATGGCAAAGTTTATGGCTAGCTCCAGTATTTCTACAGGATTTAGCTATTACGTTACAGTTACGATGACCTTAGTAGCAGGAACCATGTTCTTGATGTGGCTAGGTGAGCAGATTACTGAACGTGGTATTGGTAATGGCATTTCGATGTTAATTTTTGCTGGTATTGTGGCAAATTTACCAAGTTCGATTGTTAATACCATAGAGAAAGTTCGTCAGGGTGAGTTGCATGCTTTAGGGCTAATAATACTATTAGCCATGTTAGTGGTTGTGATTGCATTTGTAGTATTTGTAGAGCGTGGTCAACGGCAAATAACGGTAAATTATCCGCAACGGCAACAAGGGCGGAAGGTTTTCGCCGCGCAGACTAGCCATCTGCCACTAAAGATTAATATGGCTGGAGTTATTCCACCGATATTTGCCTCAAGCATTATTTTGTTTCCGGCAACAATATCACAGTGGTTCGGGCAATCCTCGCATGTGGGGTGGTTGACAAGAATTAGCGCAGCGCTAGCACCTGGCCAACCGATATATATATTTTTGTTTGCATCTGCTATAGTCTTTTTCTGCTTTTTCTATACGGCGTTAGTATTTAACCCGAAAGAAACAGCGGATAATTTGAAGAAATCCGGTGGATTTTTACCCGGGATTCGGCCAGGCGAGCAAACGGCAGCGTACATTGATAGGGTTATGACACGTCTGACTATGGTCGGGGCAGTATATATAACCGTTGTTTCGTTGATGCCAGAGTTTTTAGTGTTATTTATGAATGTTCCTTTCTACTTTGGCGGTACTTCATTACTGATTATTGTGGTAGTAGTTATGGACTTCATGGCGCAGGTGCAAGCACACTTAATGTCGCACCAATATGAAGGGCTTATGCGCAAAGCCGGTCTGAAAGGCAATAGGTAGATAAAAAATGAAAGTTAGAGCATCAGTCAAAAAGATTTGCCCAAAGTGTAAGCATGTACGTAGACACGGGGTCTTGCGCGTGATTTGTGAAAATGCAAAGCACAAGCAAAGACAAGGTTAGATTGACTATTAGTGTAAATGTGGATAAGCTATTTCGCTATCCATTTTCGAAGAATAATATGGGAGTTAGCTGAATGATTCGTGTGTCAGGCGTGATATTGCCGCCCAATAAACATGTGGGCATTGCCTTACAAAGCATATTCGGTATTGGCCGTACGCGCGCTCTACAGATATGTAAAGCTGTAGGCATTGAAGGCAGCGTAAAGATTTCTGAATTGAAAGAAGATGTTGTGAACATGATTCAGAAGACGGTTGCAGAATTTGAAGTAGAAGGTGATTTACGTCGTCGAATCGCGTTCAACATTAAAAGATTGCGTGATATTAAGTGCTATCGTGGCTTGCGTCATAGAATGGGTTTACCAGTACGTGGCCAAAGAACAAGAACTAATGCACGTACACGTAAGGGTAAAAAACGTAGCAAAGGCACAGGCGCAATGGTTTCTAGCGCAGCCAAAGCTGAGTAGTAGATATAAATCTTAGGAATTAAGTAATGGCGAGTGTAAAACAGCGCAAGAAAGCAAAAGTAAGCATCCTTAGTGGTAAGGCTTATATTCAAGCATCTTTTAACAACACCCTAGTATATGTTACCGATTTAGAGGGCAATGCTCTAAGTTGGGCTACAGCTGGTGGAATGGGTTTTAAGGGATCTAGAAAGAGTACTCCTTATGCCGCGCAACAAGCAGCTACTAAAGCAGCTCAAGCTGCACGAGATAATTTTGGTATGCGCACTGTAGAGATTTTTATTAAAGGGCCAGGGCCAGGTAGAGAAGCTGCAGCGAGAGCATTATCAAATAGTTTTGATAAAGTTACCTCCATTAGTGACGTAACTGGTATTCCGCATAATGGCGTGCGCGCAGAAAAAGAGCGAAGAGTATAATTAGGGGTTTTTTGATATGGCAAGAAATTTTAGTCCAAAGTGTAAGTCTTCAAGAAGAATAGGATCAGATATAGGCTTGAAGCGTCGTGGTATGCGTGATTTGGCAACTAAGTGTGATTTGAGCAAAACACCTGGTCAACATGGTGCAAATTCAAAACGCAGAAAATCTGATTACGGTGTGATGTTGCAAGCCAAGCAAATGTTAAGGCTCATGTACGGAGTTTTAGAGAAGCAATTTAGACGTTATTACTTTGAAGCTTCTCGTCGTAAGGGTGCAACAGGTTCAACTTTATTAGAAATTCTAGAAGCTCGTTTAGATAACGTTGTTTATCGTATGGGTTTTAGTGCTACTAGGGCTGAAGCAAGACAATTAGTACGACACAAAGCTATCGAAATTAGATCAACAGATGGCACAGTGACTCAAGTTGTAAATATTCCGTCATACCAAGTTAAGCCGGGTGATGTGATAGCAGTGCGCAATCGTAGTAAAGAGCAAACTCGTATCAATGATGCACTACGGATTCTTGAAGGAATTGGTTTTCCTGAATGGGTAGAAGTAGATGTTGCAAACAAAGTTGGTACTTTTAAGCGCTTACCAGAACGCAGTGAATTACCAGCTGAAATTAATGAACAGTTGGTGGTTGAGCTCTATTCCAAGTAATTGAGATCTTTAGGGGAAACGAAAGATGCAGCTTGCTGTTAATGAATTTTTAAAACCAAGAATAGTGAATATCCAAGAACGTGGTGTTAATCATGCGCGGATAGTCTTGGAACCTCTAGAAAGAGGGTTTGGGTATACGCTGGGCAATTCTTTGCGCCGTATATTATTATCGTCTATGCCTGGTTGTGCTGCAGTACAAGTGCATATTGATGGTGTGTTACATGAATACACCAGCAAAGAAGGCGTGCAAGAAGACATAATTAACATTTTGTTAAACCTAAAAGAAGTTTGCTTTAAACTTGAAGGTCGTGATGAAGTTGAATTAACTCTAAATAAAAAGGGCGCAGGTCCGGTTAGAGCTGGCGATTTTCATCTACCACATGATGTAAAAATAATTAATCCAGATTTCGTTATTGCTAATTTAACTGAAACTGGCGAATTAAAAATGACTTTGCGTGTAGCGCGTGGTCGTGGTTATGAGCCAGCTGCAGCTAGAATTAATAGCGATGAGCCTCAACAGATTGGTTGGTTACATTTGGATGCTTCATTTAGCCCAATTCGTAAAGTTACTTATTATGTTGACAATGCTCGCGTAGAAAAACGCACAGACTTAGACAAATTGATTTTGGATATTGAAACTAATGGCACTATCGAACCAGATGAAGCAATTCGTTGGGCAGCGATGATTCTATCTGAACAGCTTTCAATATTTGTAGATCTAAAAGGTGAGAAGCAAGCGGAGCCAGTAAGTGCTCAAGCCAGCATTGATCCGGTATTGTTGCGTCCAGTTGACGATTTAGAGCTAACTGTACGTTCAGCAAATTGTTTGAAAGCCGAGAATATTTATTATATCGGTGATTTAATTCAAAAGACCGAAGTAGAGTTGCTAAAAACGCCTAACTTAGGTAAAAAGTCGCTAACAGAAATTAAAGACGTGTTGGCTTCTAAAGGATTATCATTAGGGATGAAACTAGAAAATTGGTCAATGCATCGACAAATGCGTGACGAGAAAGAATTAAACGGTTAATTGGTGAAGAGATATGAGACATAGAAAAAGTGGAGTGCACCTAGGTAGGACGAGTGATCATCGCAAAGCGATGTTCAGCAACATGTCTAAATCGGTAATTAAGCACGAAATAATTAAGACTACTGTGGCAAAGGCAAAAGAGTTGCGCCGAGTATTAGAGCCGTTGATTACTCTGGCTAAAAACGACAGCGTAAGCAATCGACGTACAGCTTTCGCCAAGCTAAATGATAAAGAAGCAGTAGGTAAATTATTTACTGATTTAGGTCCAAGATTTATGCAACGTCCAGGTGGATATATGCGCATTATCAAATGCGGCTTCAGAAAGGGTGATTGTGCACCTATGGCCGTAGTTGAATTGGTCGAAAGATCAAATTAGAATAAAGCCGGGTTTGACCCGGTTTTTTTATAAGTAATATCAATAAAAGTTTGACAACATACAATAACTTTGGCATCATATGCCCAAGCAACTTTACTGTGAGAACACGTAAATGCAGATAAGTGGATCGACTGAAAAGAAATTCGGCAAATTCCGGAATTTCATATGGCCTATACACTCTTTCGAGCTTAAAAAATTAATCCCCATGTTCGTCCTGTTCTTTCTAATTTCCTTTGTCTATAACCTCCTGCGCTGCCTTAAAGTATCCCTGATCGTTAAAGCCGAAGGTTCAGGCATCGAAATTCTACCATTCTTAAAAATTGGCGCGGTTTTGCCCGGGGCTTTATTGCTCACTTATATTTTCACATTACTGATTAGCCGTTTTACACGTGAACAGGTTTTCTACACCATCCTAACTGGATTTTTAGTATATTTTGCATTTTTTATGCTGGTTCTGTATCCGAACCATCAAGCTTTACGTTTAGATACGTTGGCTGATTTCTTGCAGACCACGCTTTTACCTGGTGAAGGTGCTAAAGGGTTTATCTCTGCGATTCGACATTTTAATTTGACAGTATTTTATGTTTTATCTGAAATGTGGAGCGCCGTAGTATTGTCGATGCTGTTCTGGGGTTTTGCGAATGAAGTGACGAAGGTTGAAGAAGCAAAGCGTTTCTATGCTATTTTTGCTTTAGGGGCCAACTTCTCAGGAATTATTTCTGGTGAGTTTGCACAAATCGTAAAGCGGATTCCATACATGTCATTCTTACCATTTGATGAGCATAATCAATGGATTTTCTTCCAACTAAGCACGGTGTTGTTAATC
>CAYPGU010000046.1:0-12212 GCA_964409995.1 uncultured Legionellaceae bacterium
CTAATGACAAAGATCTTTATGAGCTTTCAATTGGTGTGCTGCATTTGCAGGAACGGCAGAGAATTAGAATTTTTATTCGCCGTGACACTTATGGTAGGTTTTTTTCTTGCTTAGTATATGTGCCAAGAGAGGTTTATAGCTCACAATTGCGCTCTAAAATGCAAGATATATTGATGCATGACTTGCATGGTGAGTCAGTAACATTTGACACAAAATTCTCTGAATCTGTCCTGGCTAGAATACAATTCATAGTTAGGGTAAGCCCATTGCGCGAAATTGCTTATGATCAACAAGTTATTGAACAACGGTTGATTGAAGCATCCCGTAATTGGAGTGATGATTTATTTGAGGCATTAGTTGAGCATTGCGGTGAAGAAAGAGCTAATGAATTATATAAAACATTTAGCAATGCTTTCCCTAGCAGTTATCAAGAAATATTTAGCGCCCAATCAGCAGTAATGGACATAGAACATATAGAACAACTAAAAATTTATGATGACAACCACCTTGAAATGAGTTTATACAGATTAATTGAGGATCCAGAAGATAGCTTTAGGTTCAAATTATTCCGTAACAATAAGACTATACCTCTATCAGACATAGTGCCAATATTAGAACATATGGGCTTGCGTATTATTAGCGAACGCCCACATGAAATTAAATTAAAAGGTGATGGAGTAGTATGGATTAATGATTATCGTATGATCCATCCCAAGGGTGAAAATTTATCGCCAGAAGTTGTAAAAATTATATTTCAAGACACGTTCGATTCTGTCTGGCATGGCTTGGCAGAAAATGATCGCTTTAATCGTTTGGTTCTAAGCGCAGAGCTAAATTGGCGCGATATATCTGTGCTAAGAGGCTTGTATAGGTATATGTGGCAGACCGGATTAGCATTTAGTCAAAATTATGTAGAAGATGCTTTGTATAATAATTCAGGAATCGCAAAAAAGCTTATGCAGTTTTTCTATGTAAAGTTTGATATTGAGCAGGATGCTTTAGATCGTCCTAGCACTTTAGCTGAAATTAAAAAGGACATACTAAATGATTTGGAAACAGTTACTAGTTTGAATGAAGACAGAATTATCCGTAACTATTTAAGTGTTTTAGAAGCTACAATACGCACTAATTATTTCCAAAAAACGACAGGTGGCGTTCATAAGGAATACATTTCGTTTAAGTTTGATAGCGCAAAAGTCCCTGATTTGCCTTTACCAAAACCAATGTGTGAAATTTTCGTGTACTCTACAGAGATTGAAGGCATTCATTTGCGTGGTGACAAGGTCGCGCGCGGTGGAATACGTTGGTCCGATCGACGCGAAGATTTCCGCACTGAGGTCTTAGGTTTAATGAAGGCACAACAAGTTAAAAATGCAGTGATTGTTCCATTAGGCGCAAAGGGCGGGTTTGTGGTAAAACGTGATTTAAGTTTTATAGCAGAACGAGAGAGAAAGCAAAAATTTGTGATCAGCTGTTATCAGACTTTCATTCGTGGATTACTTGACTTGACAGATAATTATCAAGGTACAAAAGTGATTAAGCCAAATGATACTGTTTGTTACGACAAAGATGATCCATATTTGGTTGTTGCCGCTGACAAGGGAACAGCAACATTCTCTGATATAGCTAATGAGATTTCAAAGCAATATAACTTTTGGTTAGGTGATGCATTCGCATCAGGTGGCAGCTCTGGGTATGATCATAAGAAAATGGCGATTACAGCGCGCGGTGCGTGGGAATCAGTCAAGATGCATTTCCAACATTTAGGTATTGATGTACAAACACAATCAGTAACTGTATTGGGAATAGGCGACATGGCTGGCGATGTGTTTGGCAACGGCATGTTGTTATCTAAAAAAATTAAATTAATTGCAGCTTTTAATCACATGCATATATTTTTCGATCCTGCGCCTGATCCAGAAAAAAGCTTCAGCGAACGTCAACGATTGTTTAATTTACCACATTCTGCTTGGTCTGATTATAATCCAGATTTAATCTCGCAAGGTGGTGGAGTATTCTTACGATCAGCCAAGAAAATCACGTTGTCACCGGAAATGCAACAATGGTTAAACACGCAAGAAACTGAAATGGTACCAACAGATTTGGTGCGTGCAATATTGACTATGAATGTAGATTTATTTTTTAATGGTGGGATAGGTACCTTTGTTAAGGCTGCTTCCGAACGAAATACCGATGTAGGTGATCGCGCCAATGATGCGATTAGAATCAATGGTGCTCAGGTAAATTCACGTGTAGTCTGTGAAGGTGGGAATTTAGGTTTCACCCAATTAGGTCGCATTGAATATGCCAAAAAGGGTGGTTTGATTAATACCGATGCGATCGATAACTCTGGAGGTGTAAACTGTTCAGATAATGAAGTAAATATTAAAATTTTATTAGATGCAATGATTGATGCCGAAGATTTAACGGAAAAGCAACGTAATGACCTAATGGAAAGTATGACCGATGAAGTAGCTGAATTAGTTTTAGCTAATAATATCAAACAAAACGAAGCATTGACGATTGCTGATTATCAATCACCCGATAATTTGCAAATGCATTATCGGCTTTTAAAACGTTTAGAAAAATCTGCTGGCTTAGATCCAGTAGTCGAATTTCTACCTAGCCAAGAGGAACTTAATTTACGCGTTGCCGCCAAGCAAGGTTTTACTCGACCAGAACTTGCTGTTTTAATGGCTTATACAAAAATTCAACTTAAAAAGCAATTACTTGCCTCGACAGTTCCAGATGAACCATATGCGGAGCGAGAATTAACTGATTATTTTCCAAGAAAATTACGCACATCTGAGTTCAGCCCCTTCATGAAGAAGCATCGGTTAAGGCGCGCTATTATTGCTACACAAATTAGTAATTATATCGTCGATGAAATGGGCATAAATTTCATTCAAAGATTAGAAGAAGAAAGTGGTGCAGAAACCCCAGATATCGCTTGCGCATATATGATTGCACGCGAAGTATTTGAATTGCATGATCTAAGCGAAGCGATTCATAACCTAGGTGTTTCTGTTTCGATGAATATCCAATTGGGTATGCAGCAAGATTTGAATCGCTTGTTACGCAGAGCGACCCGTTGGTTTTTGCAAAATCGGCATGGCAAAATTCAAATCGAAGAAAGTATTATACAATTCAAACCTAAAATTAAGGAAGTACAAACACATATTGCTGAAGTTTTAAGAGGCGCATGGTTAGAGCAGGCAACGAATGAATACGAACATTTACGTGCCTCTGGAGTTCCAGAGGGTTTGGCTGATACGGCCTCAAAATTTACAGCGATGTTTACTGCGTTGGATATAGTCGAAGCATCAATTGAGAACAAATACGCCATAGTTGAAGTTGCAAAAGTATATTTTGCTATCGGTGCGCGTTTACAGCTGGGTTGGTTTGGTGAAATGATCAAAAAACAACCCGTAAGTAACTATTGGGACGCTTTGGCGCGCGCAGCATTTCGTGATGATGTAGATCGCCAACAGCGTGATTTAGCTGTAAGTATTCTTAACAGTGCCCAAAATTCAGATCAATCGAGCGATAATATTGAAACCAGAGTTGAAACCTGGCTGTCACAACATCAAGAATTGTTACAACGTTGGGAATTTTTTCTAGTCGAATTAAAAACCACAGTAGTGCCATCTTTTACTATGTTTGCAGTGGCATTAAGGGAATTGTTAGACTTAGCGCAGGAAATTAATTATATCGGTTCTAGCTCGTCGAATTTGTATGATTCAAATAAATAGGGATGTACTTGTAGCGGTCCATATTGGGAATAATCATGTTGTTTACAGGCAGAAATACTATTCCCAAGATGGACGCCAGAGGCCATGGATGGCCGAAAGCGAGCTTACATGGATGTACTTGTAGCGGTCCATATTGGGAATAGTATTTCTGCCTCTATAATGCTAATGGAATAATACACTCCACATCATTCCCTTTACCATGATATATCATATCTTCAAAAGCCAAGTTGCGCGCCATAATAATACCGCGTCCATGGTTATCAAACACGCGAGCGCTGTCTAAAGTTTGGAACTCACGCCAATCAAACCCATCGCCGCGATCTGTGATACGAATGTTAATATGGCCATCGGTTTTACTAAATACTACAGTAACATGCTTGTTTTTATTTTCTGGCAAGTTCAGGCGACGCTCGATTTCATTTAGCCAATCTTCTTTTTCATGCAAAGCAGTTTTCTCAGCATATGTAATCCCTAGATTACCATGTTCGATAGCATTAATTAAAATCTCGCTAATCCCAACGGCAGCCAGGCGTGGGTTAGGGCATTCATTTGCGATCAAGCTGGCTACTGGTTGTACATCATGTAAGCTTTGTACTTTGAAAGTGGCATGTACTAAAGTATTAATTGCTTTGTAATTCCAAATTGCTTGTTCTGCTTCACGATAGCGTGACTGATCGCGTATTGCGGTGGCAATAATGCGTGGTATCGCAGCTTTATCAATTGGTTTGGGAATGTAATAACGTGCACCAGCTCGAATACAAATTTCCATTTCTTCTAAAGTACCAGTGCTTGCCTCCATAATAACCGGGATGGTTTTCATCGAGCTAGAAGAGTTAATCTTGTGCACTAAACGTACACCATTTATTCCTTGAATATTTTGGCCAAGAATTATTGCTGCAAAACGCTCTGGGTCTTGTAATAGAATATTGAATCCTTCTTCACCGTCATTGGTGGATACAATATTATACGGCGTGTTGTCGAGCATTTCGCGCAAAAAATTAACCGCTTCGTGGTTATTATCAATAACTAGCAAGGTCCAACGCTTTCCGATTTCACTCATGTCTTAACTTTACCTTTATCACGTTTAGTGCCATAAATAATTGGCATATACTTCGCCATACGTGGTGTTTTACCTAAAATTTGTTGATAAATAACAGTGTAAGTTAAAACGTTTTGCACATATTCGCGTGTTTCCTTGAACGGGATTAGCTCAATCCAACTATCTGCTGGCATGTCATATTCTGGTAGCCATGAGGCAACTCGATGCGGGCCGGCATTATAGGAGGCTGCAGCTAAGGCAGGATTTTGTTGATATTTATCTAACATCATTCGTACATATTTAGAACCAAAACGGATATTTTTCTCTGGGATTAACAAATCTGAATGATTTTTAAATGCTTCGCGACAAACCTTTGCAATCAATTTGCCAGTATTGGGCATAATTTGCATTAAGCCTAAAGCACCTACCGGTGATTTAGCTGTAGCAATAAATGCGCTTTCTTGACGAGTAATCGCAAATAATAATTCTGGATCAAGGTTATTATTCTTTGCTTCACGGTGAATGTAATCAGAATAGTGACGTGGGAATCTTAAATGCAGATCATTCTTATGTTCGGCTTTGGCTAAAGCAACAATAGCCCAGTTTGGTACATCCCATTCGGTCGCTAAATGAGCTGCTGCCAGGCGTTGTGCATCATCCATGCCAACCAGAGCTTTATACCATTCGGTACGGCCAGTATGCACGCGACCAATTTGTTTTAGTTCATGCGCACGTATTACCGCTGGGCGCAACAAAATGTTATCGATGGTTTCTTTTGGGATAGTAGTTTTTTCATGATTAAAAGCATACGGACGTAAAACGCGTGCGCTGGCCATGAATCCGTAATAGGTTCTAACTGTAGATAGCTTTATCAGTAGCTCTTGGCTAAGTTCTCGATCACCTAACATTTCTAAAGCACGTGCATTCCAATATTGCCATTTATCCGCTTTGCTTTCTTCTTCTGGTAGCGTAGGGTAAATCTTGGCAATCGTTTCCCATTTATTATTTGCCACTGCTAATTTCAAACGCGCATCATTTACGTCTTTAGTTACTTGCGCGGGAGGAATGGAAGCTAACCATTTATCTGCATTAGGATCAAATTTGCGCGCAAGGGCTAGTCCAATCTCTTTGACGACAAGTGCCCAATGATGCTCGTTAAATTTGTGTTTTGTTTCCAAATTTTTCCAAAGTTTTACTGCGTGTTGTGGATTTTTGCGCGCAACTTTAGAAATAGCATGTACGATCATTTCGCTAATTGCAGAATGCGATGCATTAAAATAATGTGGTTTATCAATTAAGCTTGGGTTGTCGTGTGTGCGAATCCATAGTTCAACAATTTTTTGTTCGTCATCGGCTAAATTTTTGGCTAAGTAGCGGGCTAGTTTTGGATTGTCGTTTAGAATTGAAAGCTTGATTCGTTGCCAAATTAGGTTTCTAGTTAACTTACCATCCTCTTTCCAAGCATGCAGAACTGGATCACAAGCTCCAGGCAAAACTTTACCTTGTAGCCAAATATTCGGGACATGCTCATAAACACTTTTATCCTTAGTGGTCTGAAGGGTGGCATTGATATAATGACATTGCATTTCTACATCATTATTTAATGTAGGGTCGTAAGCTTTCAGAAAATCTGCCCAATGCTTTTGCCTGGCTTTGGTTTTTAGCCATTCGTTACGTAATTTGTCTGATAATGGCGAATCCGGGTAGGTTTTTATAAAAGCGCTTAGTTCGGCATGTTTAACGTTACTTATAATCGATTTCAGCACTTCATATTTAAGATATGGAAATAGCGGGTAGCCAAGCAGTGCATGCTTGTGCTTGCTATAACTTTGCAACTTACCTTTTTTAATGTCAGCCTCAACCTGCAAGAACAACCGTCTTTGACTTGCAAAATCCTTGCCGACATATGCTTGCACACTTGAGGCAAGCAATGATAAGGTCAATATTGTATAAAATAGTTTAAATTTGTTGAGCATATTAATTAGAATAGGCTAAGGTGTTATAATTGCGCCAGTATAAGGAGATAAACATGGCATATCAGAAGATTAATATACCGTCAAATGGCGCAAAGATACAAGCTAGTGCCGATGGAAAACTTAAGGTACCAGATAATCCGATCATCGCGTTCATCGAAGGAGATGGTATTGGTGTTGATATTACGCCCGTAATGCTGAAGGTGGTAGACGCTGCGGTGCAGAAATCCTACCAAGGCAAAAAGAATATTGCTTGGATGGAAATTTATGCTGGAGAGAAAAGCACTAAAGTATATGGTCCAGATGTTTGGTTGCCGGACGAAACGCTAACTGCTATTGAAGAATTTAAAGTTGCGATTAAGGGACCATTGACCACACCGGTTGGCGGTGGCATTCGTTCGATTAATGTTAGTTTGCGACAAAAACTCGATTTATATATTTGCTTGCGCCCGATTCGATATTTCACAGGAACACCAAGTCCTGTAACCCATCCAGAATTAACTGATATGGTAATCTTTCGTGAAAATTCAGAGGATATCTATGCTGGAATAGAATGGCCAGCAGATAGCCCGGAAGCGAAGAAAGTAATTAAATTTTTGCAAGAAGAGATGGGCGTGCAAAAAATTCGTTTCCCACAAACCTGTGGCATCGGGATCAAGCCAGTTTCTAAAGAGGGTACGACACGTTTGGTGACCAAAGCCATCGAGTATGCAATTGATCAAGACAAGACCGTTGTTACTTTGGTACACAAAGGTAACATCATGAAATTCACTGAAGGTGCGTTCAAAGAATGGGGCTACCAAGTTGCACAACAAAAATTTGGCGCCGAACTTTTAGACGGTGGGCCTTGGATGCAACTTAAAAATCCGCGTACTGGTAAACAAATTGTTGTGAATGACATTATAGCGGATGCTTTTTTGCAGCAAATTCTACTACGCCCTCAAGATTATTCAGTGATTGCAACCTTAAATCTAAATGGCGATTACATTTCAGATGCATTGGCTGCGCAAGTAGGTGGGATTGGAATTGCGCCAGGCGCTAACTTAAGCGACACCATTGGTTTATTTGAAGCAACACATGGCACGGCACCTAAATACGCTGGGCAGAATAAAGTTAATCCTGGCTCAATCATTTTATCCGCTGAAATGATGTTAAGACATATGGGTTGGTTTGAGGCAGCTGATTTAATCATTAAAGCGATGCAAACTACGATTCAAAGCAGGAAAGTAACGTATGATTTTGCACGTATGATGGAGGGGGCAACAGAGTTGTCGACTTCGGATTTTGGTGATGAGTTGATCAGGAACATGTAGTTATATAGATCCCGGCTACAGCGACGCACAGGGTGCGTCTTGGCCGGGATGACGTGTTCGCTATTGTCGTTTTAGACGTGTTCGACATTGTCATCCCGGCCAAGAGACTACGAAGTAGTCTCGCAGAGCCGGGATCCATTTCAAATACGCAATTTCTTCCTAGGCGTAGAATCTGCCGCCGTTGCTTCAAAACTTGGTACAAAAGCATCAAAATCACTTTCTTTTAACCTTATCCCAGTAACTCTATATAATTTTGTGGAATTTATTAAAACGTCCTTGGCTCTCTTTAGTTGTTGAGCGGAATATTTTTGTTCGAAAAGTGCTGTTGGCCTTAATGTAGATGTGGGAAAAACAATTGCTAGTAATTGGCAACATAAGTATTGAATTGTTTTAGCAGAACTTATAGAAGCATAGCTACCTAAATAAATCGGTTTTCCATTTATCGCCACCATTGGATAATAACTAATTGCAGATTTACCAGTATTAGTATAAATGTAAGGATTGGGCTTTCTTGCGTTTGACTTGCGTAAGCCTTCAACTAATTTGGGCGGTGATATTTGTTCGCTTACCTTATTCTGTTCTGGTGTGGCTTGGCGCAAAAATGTATGTAACATCGGCGGTGGGCTAGGTAGTTGATTAATAATAACTTGTTCTGCAGGTGGGGTAGGTAGTCGATTATTAACTTGTTCTGGCGGTGGAGTTAGTGTGTACAAAAGATCATAATAACTTGGATTATAGCCCTGATCAGGAAACATCGTTTCATCTGCATCGAAATCTAAAGGCATGCTTAATCTCCATCAAGTAGTTATTAAGCATTATATGCAAATCAATTTTTAATTACATCCCTTTACCGGACTGCTTATTGCTCAGCAACTCGGCTAATTTTTTGGCAGCACCGTTATATTTTAATGCCGCATGTTGAGCCATGGATGCCACTTTATCTGCTTGGCGTGCAATTTCGGTACTTAAATTTGTTCCATGTTCCTGGCTATCCATAAATGCCATAATTTCTTTCACTGCTTCAATTCTTGCATTTGGGTTAGTGTTAGCGCTAGCTTGTAAATGCGTTTCATCATCATCGATATCACCACGCATATCTTTAGAGATTTCTTTGAGTATGGATAAAATTCCTTGGTTATCTTGTTTTGACTGCCATTCCTCGGTTAAGATTTTTTTAAACTGTGGATTGGTACAAATAGCAGGAATTAAATTCTTGCTTAATACTTCTGGCATATATGCAGTGGCTTGGATTAGATTTTTCAAAATATCCTTACTGGTTTCTTCCATGCGTCTGCCAACCGCGGTAATTTCTAGAAAAGCAGTTGCAGCAGATGGATTAGCTGTGTCGATTGCAAAACATAACAAACGATTGCTAAATGCAGGTCCAGCTACGCAATCACGGAATTGAGGTGTCTCTAACATTTTACGCAAGGCTTTATTTGATCTAAAGACTAAAGCTACGCGCAACAATTGATTCAGCTCAACAGGTTTCAATTTGCCAAGGTTGGGGTTTTTTTGTTCTACAAAAGTTTTAACACGTTCTTGATCGTCGGCTTTTATAGCTGCTATAAAAGTCGTTATGTATGTATTAAGTTCTGGGGTGCGGAATTCACCAAGATTTAAAGATGAAAAACTATCTAACTCTTTGATTAATTTCTGCGCATCAGTGTCTAAAAGTTTGGTTGCATCATCATATTTTTGCATCTCAAGAATAATGGCTTGCACGGCACGTAAACGCTGCGCGTCCACTGTTTCTAATCCTTGTTGTTCTTTAATCGCAATAAGCTTCTTTTTATCAGCTAAATCTTTATGTACTTTTTTTAGTAATCCTTTAACTTGCGTTCCCAGCAGCGTGCGAAAATTTTCATTGGCGCATACAATTTGCAATACCTGATAATTTTCATCAAACAGATCGGGCGAATTAGCTAGCGCTTGGATTAAAACTTTTACAATATCTTTAGATTTAGTATTAAGCGGGACATTAGCAAAATCTTCGCCGAGCAAAAATCCAACCGCATCAGGATAAGACACCTTAATTGCAAAAGTTAAAAGACGATTATGCATATCTGGATGGTCTTGCAGGATTTTAATTACATTAGGATCTTTTAGCATCGCAGCTAATGCAAAATTTGCATCATCAGTATTTCTAAATGCAATGGTTGCACGCAAAAATTCTTCAATCGCAGGTAAATCTTTCTTTTTTACTGCTTGTGCGAACTCTACATTCATAAATTGCGGCATGGCAAAACCCCTAACTAAATTACTATCTATTGTTTAAGAATAGTAACTAATTAAAGAGTGGTTGTGCCTGAACTATAAGAATGTACAGCTAATTAGTATGAAAAGACTAGCCAGATGCTAGTCTTCGTCGGAATTAGATACTGCTCCGCCAGCAGACCGGATATTCAAGGCATGTAAACCTTTAGATCCTTGGTTGATTTCAAAATCAACTGCCTGACCAGCCTTCAAACTCTTATAGCCTTCCATGACTATCGAAGAGAAGTGCGCAAAAATTTCTTCTTGGCTGCCTTCTTCACAAATGAAGCCATAGCCTTTTTGATTGTTAAACCATTTTACAGTCCCTGTTGCCATCTACTCATGTCCTTAATAACTTGGGAGAATCAAATACTTACATTCTTAATTTGATATAAATTGCGTGAATAGTCAAGTGTTTCCTCTAAGGGTAAATAATTTATGTGCAATTACACCTACGGTAGCTGTACAACTAGCAACATGGTGTAGGTGGGTGTAGGAGAATGCTGTTTCATTGCTACTAGGTCTATATAAAAAGAGGGTAAAAGTCAGATATTTAGTTATTTATTAGCTAAAATTTCAGTATGAGAACAAAAAAGCAGTCGCTCGCAGTAGTAACCGAAGCGGTTGCCGAGAAAACTCAAAAACAGGTCGAAAGACCGCCTATGTATAAAGTTTTCTTGGTCAACGATGATTATACCCCGATGGATTTTGTAGTAGATGTTGTGATGCGCTTTTTTTTGATGAGCGAACCTGAAGCAACCATGATTATGCTGCAGGTTCACAAACATGGCAAAGGTTACTGCGGTGTATATACCAGGGATATTGCAGAAACGAAGGTACGATTGGTAAATAATTATGCGCGCGCCAATCAGCACCCGTTGCTTTGCGAAATGGAGAAGACCTAGGGATTGGGCCTGGCTTGGAGAACGATAAATAAATGTTAAGCAAAGAATTAGAATTAACACTAAACCTGGCGTTTAAGGAAGCTCGAGATAAACGCCATGAGTTTATGACCGTTGAACACCTCTTACTAGCATTACTAGATAATTCATCCGCTGCCAGTGTATTACAGGCTTGTGGCGCTGATATAGACCATTTAAGAAATGAATTAATTGCTTTTGTTGATGAAACTACACCCCTCATACCAATTAGTGAACCACATCGTGAAACACAACCAACATTAGGCTTTCAAAGAGTATTGCAACGCGCGGTATTCCATGTCCAATCAGCCGGCAAAGAAGAGGTCACTGGTGCGAATGTACTGGCGGCAATTTTCTCGGAACAGGACAGCCAAGCAGTATATTTTTTAAAGAAAGAAAATGTAACCCGCTTAGATGTAGTAAATTTTATATCGCATGGAATTTCTAAAATAGAAGATTCTCATGAAGAGAATGAAATACCAATGCAGCATGATGATGAAATGGGTCATGAATTAGGTAATAAATCACCGCTTGAAAGTTATGCCATTAATCTTAATCATCAAGCAAAAATTGGCAAAATTGACAGTTTGATCGGACGTGAAGAAGAAATACAACGCACAATTCAAATATTATGTAGAAGACGTAAAAATAATCCACTTTTCGTTGGTGAAGCCGGTGTAGGTAAAACTGCAATCGCTGAAGGCTTGGCTAAATTGATTGTTGAGGGCAAAACTCCCGATGCAATCGCAAACAGTGTTATCTATTCTCTAGACCTAGGATCATTATTAGCTGGTACTAAATATCGTGGTGATTTTGAAAAGCGCCTTAAAGCACTCCTACAACAATTAAAACAAGAGTCAAATGCTATTCTATTCATCGACGAAATTCATACTATTATTGGTGCTGGAGCAGCGTCTGGTGGTGTAATGGATGCTTCAAATTTAATCAAGCCGATGCTA
>CAYPGU010000047.1:0-12168 GCA_964409995.1 uncultured Legionellaceae bacterium
AAAAAGCTGCATGAAGGATGCATTGAACAAATCTGGCGTCTATTTGCTGAGTATTTATGTGCAGATGAGCTAAAATTAGACGAGAAGCAACGGATCAGATTAGATGATCTAGAGCTACGTGATGATGTACAGGCTGAAGTTGCAGAGCTATGGAAACAAGTAGAAACTGAAAATTTAAATCAGGTTTCTGACATAGAGGGCTACAGGGCTGAGTTTTATCAACTGTTTGGTTTTGCGATGGATAAAGTAGACTACGCCACTGAAGTTGATGTAAACGTTCATATACCATCAATCGATTTTGAGACAGTTTAGGGATTTAAGGCCTAAGAATATACAAGGAGGTTAGATGTTATTAGCGCTCATACTAATATCTTGCTTATTTTTTGTGCTTATTGCCCCAGCAATAGCAGTAAAAAAATATTATTCTGTAAAAAATTATAGCCTTCTCGCTAATATTGGTTGGATTGTGATCGCAGTCATAACTTGGCCTTTGCTGCCAATTATTTTAGCAATCAAGCATCATGATAAACTAATACTAAGCATGTTATGGGTTTCATTTCTAGTTGGTTCAGTGGCTTTGGGGTATTGGGTCGCAACTCATTCCTCAGAGATCCTTGAATTTCAAAGGGCTTATTTAGCAGGACATTAAATGTATAAGTTTTGGCTGCGATGTTTATTTATATTCTTGTTTATAACTCCAACCTATGCTGATGAAGTTACGGATATTTATCAGGTAGAAATTATCATATTTGAGCATACAGATCCAAAACGGTTTAGCGCTGAAAATTGGCCAAAATTTGCTGGTGATTTAAATACTAAAAATGCCATCAAACTCAAAAGTTTAAAAAAGGGTGTGCCGGAATCGATTGATACACTAGAAGTATTAAATGCCTTGGACGAAGCCGGTGATGAACCGGTGGATAAAATAATTGCTGAAAGCGTTACATTGGTTGAGCCGAATGAGCTTCACTTGAACGAAGAAGCCGCCAAAATTAAATCTAGCAAAACGCAAAAATTTATTTTACATACTGGTTGGATCCAGCCACTTCCGACTTATGTAAAGTCGACGCCAATATTTGTGCAAGGCGGTAAAGACAAAGAAGTTGAAGGTATAATTTCGATCAAAGCAAATCGCAATGTTTATGTGGTTGATTTAGATTTTATTTATAAACCATCCGAGGCTACGAACAACAATACGGGCATTAAAGATTTCAGAATTAAGCGCGAAGTCAAAGTAAAGCGCAAAGAAGTATTCTATGTAGATCATCCATTACTTGGGATGATAATAGAACTTTCTCCGGTAGTGTATCAGTAAAGCAAAAACGTAATAATCTCCTATAATATCAGAAGAATTGAGTTATCACGGAGCTGCGATGCGTAAAACATTTTTGAAATCTATTCTGTTAACCCTGGCTGCTGGCAGCGTGTCTGCGCAAGGATTTTATGCGACAGTGGGTGGTGGCTGGGTGTTTGGGCAACGTGACTCTAACTCAAAAGATAATTCTGGCTATGTCATATATGGCCCCACAGCTGCGCCATCGGGTGAAAGTATTTTTAACTTACCAAATGTAGACTGGGAAAATAGTTTTGATAATGGCTTTGATCTAAATTGTGCGGTTGGCTATCAACTGCTTCCTGCCTGGCGCGCGGATGTAGAGTTTTTGTACCAGAGGTTCGATCGTCAAGTCACAGGTAGTTACGACTGGGCGGAGTTTGATGCGCTGAGCACGGCCACTATCGACTCAGTGTCTGGGATTATCATGACGCCCTCTAACGGTAAGGTTAACGTATATTCGCTGCTCACCAATGGCTATTATGATTGGAAACTTAATTCAAAATGGACCCCAATGCTTGGCGCTGGTTTTGGTATTGCGTGGATCAAGGCAGGAGCTACTCAAGCGTATGGTGGTTTTACAACACCTAAGGCTACTGCTACTACTTTACAAGTAAGCCCGGTGCTGTCTGGGACTGCTTTTGCTTGGCAAATCAAAGCCGGCGTTGGTTATGAAGTGAATAAAATTTTTGGACTGATTTTGCAATATCGCTTATTTGCGACTTCTAATTTTATCGCGAATGTAAGTAGAATAGTTTCCAATCCAAACTTAGGCCGAGATGCTAGGTCATTCAACGTTAGTCAAAATAGAGTAAATGGCTTGATGAATAATGCTTTAGAAATTGTGTTGCGGTTTAACCTAGCAAGTTAAAGCATCGGCGATGGCGAGCGAATTCGCAGAGATGCCAGTATTTGTTCAATTTTAGCGCTATACACGGCTAGATATTCATTAGACTGAGCTGCAAGTAAATCTGTTAATTGTGGCATTGATTGAGCAGCAGCTGCTTTAAACTCGGCGAAGTTAAATATAATCAATGTTAAGAAACGCCGCTCAATGTGTTCTGCGTGGATTTCAAAACCTTGATCTATCAAGTTTTGTAGAACGTCACTTCGATGTGGATGTATCTGCATCAGGGCACAATTATCAAAATCATTTTTCGCATTAACGTTTACCCCAAATTCAAACAGTACAGCAAGCATAGGATCAGTTTGATTAGTTGGCGTCGGAGATTGATTGATTTCACATAATACTAGATCTAACAAGGTTAACCCGCGCACTTTATGGTTAACGGAGATTAAACCTTTGCCAAGTAAAAATCTTAACCCGCGCGCATTTGCTTGTTGTATACATTCATGGATGCATGAATCAATAGTTTCTTGGTTTAAGTTGGACGCAAATAAAGTTTCGATTAACTCTTCACAATGATTGCGTAGTGCCTTTTTCAGACAAAATTGTCCAGCTGTCGTGCTGATATCATATGAAGATAGATACGGTGTAAATCTAAGCATAAGTTGCGCTACGACATGCACATCTTCAGCTGTATCGGTATTATGCGCGAAATCAAAAGCTAAATATCTAATTGCGACTTTATGCACATCAGATAATTCTGCTGCGGAAAATTTTTTAAATAACGCATCTAATAATACTGTTTGCCTTTGTTCTAGCATAATAAGTAGCGGAGTACTTTGGGTTGCTTCAAAGCGGCCATTATTGAAGCTAAATTTTGCTTTAAAGCGAATAAGAAGCCACTGTGGATCTAGCAGCTTATAATTAATCAAAGCCAGTAACAGAATATTTCTCTGCTGCGGGTCTAAAATCTCAATGATTTCTGCGAAGAATTGTGCTTGATTTTCTTGGTCGAGCTTTTTTAATTCGGCTACAGCCGCAACTGCCCGTCCTGTAGTCGGAAGGGAGCGTATTCTTTGAATGGCAATTTTATAAGGCATATACAACTAAATTGATGCGATGACGGATTGACTAAGCTATCAAGACCTATTTATTCTGTCAAGGTCTTTAATCATATGGCTCACTATCGTCTTCATAGTCGTTCATATCTTTACGTTTTTCATTACCCCGGATAACTACACCTTCCTTGTTCCAGGGCAGCTTACGATAGGCTGGCTGGTCATCTAGGGCTACGAATGGGTATTTAATGATTTCAAAATAAGGTGAATAATCGAAATCGCGCGGGGTGAATAATCTAGGATTACGATTAAATAATTCGATCCCATGTTCTTTGCTACGTTTCACATGCGGTAAAATTGGAAAATGCACAGAGCTAAATGCTTCGGCAATCATAGTGGAGCAAACTGTGCGGGTTGATTGGCTATCCGAATTGGTGAATAAACTGGAACGCCAGCTACGCGGTAAAATTGTCCAAGGCAGCATGAAACGCCCTAAATCTAAGATTTGTCGTACATCATAGTCATGCCCCAACCGATTCACAGCGTAATCAATAACATGTTGTGCATCATGTGGTGAAAGTCCACGTGGACGACAAATTCGCACATGATCTTGTCGATAAAAACTCAATGGCGTTATAACAGTGCCTTTACCTAATACGCCTTCAATAAGCAGTTGAGTATCGGGTGGGCCATTAAAATGCTCTAAAGCGATATTACGAATAATTGGATCTTCAATATCATGGATGCGCCCAATATACAGAGCTGAATGCGACCAGGCGGACTGCGTAATAAATTTAATCACATCGCTGACGTGATTGCGGCCTTCAATCAATAGCACATCGCAGGGGCGAACTTCATACCGAATACGATCGAAATCGCAAAGCGGAATTTGACTTGGCGGTCGATCAGCGGTTAGCCAATTACTTACTTTTTCGTTTAGGTAGTTATATAGGCCCATAGGTATGTTTCAACGCTTGTCAATTTAATAATAGTTAAGTACTTACTATTAAATTTAGCATGGATTGCCTGACATATTGCCGGGATCGCTTTTAATCTGACAAATCATCCTCAATCAATTCTACCTTTTCTATCGACTGAAAACGCCGCGTGATCTTGTGCGCTGAGGTATTAATTTGCTTGGCATCATCATTAGCTAATTCCAAATGTTTAGTCAATTTGTTCATGCGTTCACTAAACAAACTAAAATCTTTGGCTAAAAGCTGCAAATGTTTTTGAATAAAATCTACATGTTCACGGGTAGCGTGATCTTTTAATACCGCAGTCGCAGTGGTTAAAATCGCCATCATAGTAGTGGGGGAGGTTAACCAGACGCGTTTGTCTTGCGCCAATGACACAATTTCTGGATACTTACTATGTATCTCGGCAAATATAGCTTCAGCCGGAATAAACATAATAGCGCCAGTGGCAGTTTCACCTGCAACGATATATTTAAGTGCGATGTCATTGATATGCTTTTTTAAATCTTGTGCAAAAGCTTGCATATATTTGCGTTTATCTGTTTCGCCGACATCTAAATCATTATAACGCTGAAAATTTTCCAACGGGAATTTTGCATCCACCGCTACATTGCCAGTTGGTTCTGGCAAAAATAACATACAGTCGACGCGGAATCCGTTCGTCAATTGATGTTGTAGGGCATAGTTTTTACTTGGCATTAGATTTTGAATCAAATTGTTTAATTGTACTTCACCAAATGCGCCGCGTGATTTTTTATCCGCCAATATCTCCTGCAGCCCTAAAACGTTATTCGATAAATCGGTGAGTTTCTTCTGCGCATCATCGATTAACACCAAACGTTTGGCAATATCGGCAAAGGTTTCGGTGGTCTTTGCAAAGCCTTCATTCAGGCGTTGTTCAACGATAGTATTAACTTGCTGGAGCTTTTCTTCGGCAGTTTTAGTTAGATTTTCCACGCGTTTGGACAACTCTTGCGAATGATGACCTAATGTCTCACGCAAAGTATCCTGCAGGGCTTTTTGATACTGCAGCTGTTGAGCTTGCTGGGCACTATGCTTGTCGCTGGATTGTTCTGCGATTTCTGCTTTGAAGCGATGCAGTTGTTCAACCAGATTGTGTTTCAGATTTTGGTTGGCGAAAAATATAAGTCCGATAACAATTAATGATAAAATTGCAATTGATAATATGATCATAATCTTTCCTGTGTGCCATCCCGAAAACTGCGAAGCGGTTATCCGGGATCTGGATCCCCGATAAGCGCAGAGCCGCTTTCGGGGATGACAAATAATACCTAAATGCTGCCGCTTTCGGGGATGACAATTAATACCTAAATGCTGCCGCTTTCGGGGATGACAAATAATACCTAAATACTTAGCCGCTGCCCAATATTAATTGTATCAGATTTTAGATTATTTTTGTTTTTAATGGTTTTGATGCTGACTTTATACTTATCGGAAATCTTGGTCAGTGTATCGCCATTTTTTACCACGTGCAGCTTAGTAGTGCTTGAAGTGGATTTAGATTTGGTAGTTGTAGTCTGTGCCGCTTGTTTCGCTTGTGCTTGCACGCTAGCTTTAGCAGCGCGATCAGTTGACAGATTAGCTTTAAAGGTTGAAACCTTTTGCACTGGTAATAAAATTTGATGTGGCCCTTTAGGTGGCGTGACATGTGTGCGATAGCCAGAGTTTAGTAATTTTAAATCAGCTACATCTACCTCAGCAAATTTAGCTGCTTGTTGTAGGTTTATTTGTGAATCTAATTTTACTTCAGCAAAGTATGGTTTGTTCGGTACACGCGCTAAGTTTATATTTAATTTTTGTGAGTTCTTAACTAAATAAACTAAAGCTAAAAATTTTGGCACGAAATTCTGTGTTTCTTTCGGTAAGGATAGCGACCAATAATCGGTAGGTTTGCCTAGTTGTTTGTTACGTTTAATTGCTTGTTCAACACGTACATGCCCAGCATTATAAGCAGCTAAGGCAAGTAACCAGTCGTTATCGAATCTTTCATACAAATATTGTAGATGGCCAAGCGCGGCTCTGGTTGCTTGCGTTACATCACGACGTCCATCAAAATAACTATCTTGTTTAAGTCCATATAAGCGACCAGTTAAAGCGGCTAGTTGCCAAAGTCCGGAAGCTCCCATGTTCGATTTTGCATACGGTCGGTATTCGCTCTCTACGATTGGTAACAGAGCTAATTCAACTGGCATGCCGCGTTCTTCAAGCATTGATACCACATGATATAAATATGGTTTGGATTGTTCGCTGTATTTGATCAAATAATACGAGTTTTCTCTGGTGTAGGATTTGATAAATTTTTGTACCCGTGGGTTATTTTGATTGGCAGGGATCGTAAACTCATCTGCCATGCGCTCCCAAATAGTGGCATATCTTTTGATTTTAATTACACTTGGAGCTGTAGCTGCTGTTATGACCGGAGTATTATTTGAGGATTCACAGCCTATAATCGCAACTGACAAAAGGAGTACTGTAAAAATTTTCAGGTAAGTATTTTGCATCTTCTACCGTATTATTATTAAGTCGAATAAAGTAGGGCAATACTACCATAGCTAGCCCTTAGATCCAAGTAAAAAGTGTGTTCGATAACTGATTTTGGGGTTTATTTATGTTGTACAACATGCCGGACTATTCGGCTCAATTCACGGAATGGCTGGCTAAACCAGCCGGTAAGAAAGTTATACAGCTAGAGGCTGGGCGTTTGGCCGCGATTATCCCGACCTTGTTTGGCTATGATGCTGTGATTCTTGGCCATGCTGAGTTTGCGAATTGTATTGAAACCAGCCCAATTAAGCATAAAGTGCTGTTAAATCCCGATTTAAATGGATTTGGTACCGCTCGGGTCTGTACCCGCCTGGATAAATTAGCGATAGCCACGGAAAGCATAGATTTGGTCTATCTGGCACATTGTTTGGAGTTTTCCAACAACCCGCATGAAATATTACGTGAAGCCTATCGGATTTTACGTCCGGATGGCCATTTGTTGATAACTGCATTTAATCCGCTCAGCTTGTTCGGTATTTGGCGTATGGCGGCTCGATTTTCCTCTCCAGTGCCTTGGCGTTCTAACTTTATGTCAATAGTAAGACTTAAAGACTGGTTAGCTTTGCTGGGATTTGATATCATGCAGGTCAATAATTTTGGGTTTTTATTACCATTTAATTGCTGCGATACTAGTGAATTATCCTTCCTAGAAGCCAAGGGCCAGCGCTATGAGCTGCCATTTGGAGCGGGCTATATTCTAGAGGCAAGCAAGCGGGTAATGCCCTTAACCCCAATTAAACCGGTATGGAATGCCAAACCGGATGTTGTCAGCGAAGATGTAACCGAGCCAACGGCTTAGTATTTATGGTGGTAGCGTGTCAGTAGTTGAGATTTTTACCGATGGTGCATGTCGAGGTAATCCTGGTCCTGGTGGCTGGGGAGTGTTGCTACGTTATAACGGTGTAGAGAAAACCTTATCAGGTGCCGAACGGGACACCACCAATAATCGTATGGAGTTAACAGCCGCAATCAAGGGTTTGAATGCGATTACTCGCCCATGTGATATCGTACTAGTCACTGATTCAGAATATGTAAAAAATGGCATAACTTTGTGGCTAGACAATTGGCGCAAACGCAATTGGAAAGGATCGAATGGCAAACAAGTAAAGAACATTGATCTATGGCAGCAACTTGATGCCGCTGCAAAACGCCATGAACAAGTTATTTGGCAATGGGTGCGTGGACATAGTGGCCACCCAGAAAATGAACAAGCCGATCAATTAGCCAATGACGCAATTGATGAATTATTTAAACAAGGACTTTAATTTATGCGGCAAGTTGTACTGGATACAGAAACCACAGGTTTATCGCCTCAGCATGGGCATCGTTTAACCGAAGTTGGTTGTTTAGAAATTATTGATCGCAACATAACTGGTCGTACATATCAAACTTATCTTAATCCGGAGCGCGAGTTAGATGATAAGGCTGCCGAAATTACCGGTCTGAGTTGGGACAAATTACGAGATAAACCAAAGTTTGCGCAAATAGCCGATGATCTAATTGATTTCATCGGTGATTCGGAATTAATAATTCATAATGCACCTTTTGATTTGGGATTTTTGGAGTATGAATATTCCTTGCTCAAACATGAATGGTTAAAAGTACTAAAGAAAATAGAAGTTATTGATACATTGATTTTGTCGCGCGAAATGCACCCCGGACAACGCAATAGTTTGGATGCATTGTGCAAACGTTATTCAATTGATAATAGTCATCGTAATTTTCACGGTGCTTTATTAGATGCGGAAATTTTAGCGAGAGTATATTTGAGTATGACAGCCGGTCAGACGGTGATGGACTTGAATACTGCCAGCTCAAAACAAATCGCCAAGAATACTGCTCGCGTTACCAGCAAGGTGCGCGAATATGAATTAAAAGTTATTTATGCCAATGAACAAGAGCAAGCAGAACATGCCGCCATGTTGGCCTTTTTAGAGAAACAAAAATAGAACTATGAAAAACATTAGAAATTTTTCGATTATTGCCCACATTGATCATGGTAAATCAACACTTGCTGATCGTTTCATTCAGTTGTGTGGTGGTTTAACCGCGCGTGAAATGAAAAGCCAAGTCTTAGATTCAATGGATATTGAACGCGAACGCGGCATTACAATTAAAGCGCAGTGTGTAACTTTAGATTATGTGGCAAAGGATGGCCAAACTTATCAATATAATTTAATTGATACTCCTGGGCATGTTGATTTTAGTTATGAAGTATCACGCTCATTATCCGCTTGTGAGGGCGCGCTCTTGGTGGTAGATGCCGCACAAGGCGTGGAAGCACAGACGGTGGCTAATTGCTATACCGCAATTGAACAAGGTTTGGAAGTAGTAGCGGTATTAAATAAAGTTGATTTGGATTCAGCGGATCCAGATCGTGTGATTAAAGAAATCGAAGAAATAATTGGCATTGAAGCAACTGATGCAAAGCGCATTAGTGCTAAAAGTGGTTTGGGTGTCGAAGATCTGCTCGAGAGCCTGATTGATGTAATCCCACCACCCAAGGGTGATCCGGATGGTTTATTGCAAGCGTTGATTATTGATTCCTGGTTTGATAGCTATTTGGGCGTTGTATCTTTACTGCGGATTAAAAACGGTGTGTTACGCAAAGGTGATCGTATTCAAGTAATGTCAACCGGCAAGGCATATAATGCAGATGAAATCGGCGTGTTCACTCCTAAGCGTGAAGCTAGAGATAGCTTGTCAGCTGGTGAAGTAGGCTATTTGATTGCAAGTATCAAAGATATTTATGGTGCGCCAGTGGGCGATACTATAACTTCAGATCGTGCCCCGGCTCCAGAACCTTTACCTGGCTTTAAAAAAGCAGAACCGAAAGTATATGCTGGTTTGTTCCCAGTTTCAGCTGATGATTACGAAGATTTTCGTGAGGCATTATCTAAATTACGTTTAAACGATTCATCATTATTTTATGAACCAGAAAATTCTACTGCTTTAGGTTTTGGTTTCCGTTGTGGCTTCTTAGGCTTGTTGCACATGGAAATCGTACAGGAACGTTTGGAGCGTGAATATAATCTAAATCTTATTACAACCGCTCCTACTGTGGTGTTCGAAATTGTAAAAAGAAATGGTGAAGTTGTGTTGGTAGATAGCCCGGCCAAATTACCTGATGCGGGCACAATTGCTGAAATGCACGAACCAATTGTAGTGGCAAATATTTTGGTGCCGCAAGAATACGTTGGCACAGTAATATCACTCTGTATCGACAAACGTGGTGTGCAAAAGCATATGAATTATTTAGGCAATCAAGTTTCTTTGGAATATGAATTGCCTATGAATGAAGTGGTACTAGACTTCTTTGATCGTTTGAAATCTGTTAGTCGTGGTTATGCTTCTCTGGATTATCATTTTGTTCGCTTCCAAGCAGCCGATTTGGTCAAGATGGATATTTTGATTAATGGCGAACAAGTGGATGCGTTGGCCATGATTGTGCATCGTGACACAGCCTTTAAACGCGGGCGTGATATTGCAGAAAAAATGAAAGATTTAATTCCGCGGCAAATGTTTGATGTGGCAATTCAAGCTGCGATTGGCGCGCATATTATTGCACGCTCAACAGTCAAAGCTTTACGTAAGAATGTGATCGCCAAATGTTATGGTGGTGATATTACGCGGAAGAAAAAATTATTGGAAAAGCAAAAAGCTGGTAAGAAGCGCATGAAGAGCGTAGGTAGAGTGGATATACCGCAAGATGCATTTTTGGCCGTACTAAAATTAGATAAGGATTAAATATGCGCTTTGAAGAAATTCTCGTTATCTTAACAGCTCTTACCGGAATAATTTGTCTGGCAAATTATGTATACCATAAATGGCGCAAACAAAGCATTAAAGGTAAAAAACAAAACTGGATCATTGAATACAGTAAATCATTTTTCCCAGTCTTAATATTAGTATTATTCTTGCGCACTTTCTTGGTTGAACCATTTCGCATTCCTACCGGTTCGATGAAACCTACTTTGGTTGAAGGCGATTTTATTCTTGTGAATAAATATCAATACGGTTTACGTTTGCCAATTTTGGGTACCAAGCTAGTAAAAATTGGCGCGCCAAATGTAGGTGATATTGTTGTTTTTAGGCATCGAGATGGTAAGGACTTGATTAAGCGTGTAGTCGGAGTGCCAGGCGATCACGTACAGTATTTTGGCAAGAAACTTTATATTAATGGTCAACAGGTTCCGACCGAAGAAATTGGTAGTGCGCATGATCGTGGGATTTTTGCAATTGAGAGTCGTGAAGATCTAGCTTCAATTGAACACAGTATCTATGTCTACCCTCAAGTAGTTGGTGCGATTTATCCGTACAATGATGTAATAGTCCCACCTGGTAGCTATTTCGTATTGGGTGATAATCGAGATAATAGCGAAGACGGTCGTTATTTTGGATTTGTAAACGAGCAAGATTTGCTCGGTAAAGCATTCGCGACTTGGATGAGTTGGGATAGTGAGAGTGACAATTCGCTGTTGCCAATTCGTTGGTCAAGAATCGGCAAGTCTGTTTATACCTATCCGGATAAAAATGCCTAAATATACCGCGTTGTTAAAAAAACTACATTACACATTCAATGATGACAAGTTGCTGGAGTTGGCGCTGACACACCGTTCAGTTGGTGCGCAGAATAATGAACGCTTGGAGTTTTTGGGCGATGCAATCCTAAATTTTACAATTGCCGCAGAATTATTTGCGCGTTTTCCTAAAGCTAGCGAAGGACAATTAACTCGAATGCGTGCACAGTTAGTTTGTGCAGATATGTTAACTGAAATCGCAAAAGATTTAGATCTTGGTAAAGTTGTTATTTTGGGTGCTGGAGAGCAGCGTAGTGGAGGCCATCAACGGGCTTCGATTTTAGCTGATGCATTAGAAGCAATTTTTGGTGCCATTTATTTAGATACTGGTGCTGATTTAGATGCTGTAAAAACTGCAGTACTACCTTTGTATCAAGATAAATTTTCAATTTTTGGTGATCAATCGCAACAACACAAAGATGCTAAAACTGTGTTGCAAGAATTATTGCAAGCGCAGCGCCTCGATTTGCCGGAATATACCATTATCCGTATCGAAGGAGAAAAACATGATCAAACTTTCTATGTGCAATGTGCAATTTCCTTATTGGCTGAGCCTGTTGAAGGCACAGGTAACAGTCGTCGTAAAGCAGAACAAATGGCCGCTGAACTAATGCTGGTGAAATTAAATGCAAACTCTTGATGAAAACGAGCAAACTTACTGCGGCTTTGTCGCAATTGTCGGCCGTCCAAATGTGGGCAAGTCAACTCTAGTCAACGCAATTATTGGCGAAAAAATTAGTATAACTGCCGACAAGCCACAGACTACACGGCACAAAATTGTTGGGATTAGAACTGTCGGTAACAAACA
>CAYPGU010000048.1:0-12052 GCA_964409995.1 uncultured Legionellaceae bacterium
AACCTACGACCTTCGGGTTATGAGCCCGACGAGCTGCCAGACTGCTCCACCCCGCGATAAGTCTGGGTATATTATCTAGTTTTAGGGGTAAATGCAAGACCTATAATATGCTGCTTGGGGTATTCAAGCGCGGTTTTAAGGCATTTTAACCCATATAAAAGGTATAATTTATTTAAAACACTCAGACCTATCACGTAAAATTGTGTTTTCTGATTATTTAGCTGCTCAACTTGCTTTATTGGAAAAAATTAACTAGACTTCGGTTTATGAGAACACCTAATTCAAAGCTAACGAATAAAGCTGTACGTAAAACAAGAACTAAAAAAGGAATAGCTACCATGACTACGTCATTAAAGTACACGATCTCTGCAATAGTTATAGTATGTGCCGTAGCCCTGGGCGTACTTGCTGCAATGGGTCCAAAGCTCGGTTTACAAACACCGCCTATTGAAGCCAAGGCGATGCAATACATCGAAGAGCACAATCTTCTAAAAGCGGATGAGAAATTGGAAGGTTACAAAGCTACGAGCTACTATTCCTACAAAGATGGCATCGTAATTACCAACAAAAGAGTGTTTGTTTTTGTTGATGGCAAAACTGTACATTCTATTGCTCTAGATAAAATTAGCCTAGTAGTAATTAAAGACACTGATCTAGGTCATCAAGAAGTAGTAATCGCTGCAGATGTGAATGGCGTAATAGGCTTCGAACTCTACCACACCTATGTACCTAAGTTGATTAAAATGCTGCACGTTAAGGAAGCAGAGATTAAATTCTATACCAAACAAACAGCTAAAAAAGATGCTGAAGCAAGCGAGAAAACTACTGAGAAGGCCGTAATGACCAATAGTGCTGGCAAGATTTAAGCTACACTGTATACATAAAAAGCCAGGGCAACCTGGCTTTTTATTTTCGATCCAATTTAAGAGTTTCAATAATATCAAAGATTATACTTAGTTTGTATAGAACCATTTTTGAATCATACAAAAAATTAACTTTTCTAAACAGTGAAGCTGGCACAAACCATTTATGATCTGAATCGATCTTTATTAATAATTTATTTTTCAAAAAACTTGCTTCTAAATTGCGATTACCAAAAGACTTATTTAACTTCAGCAATCTTTCCATAAAGCCAGTAGTAAGTATATATCTTACACCAATTTGATCGTTAGAATACACAGAAAACATTTTTTCAAACTCAACATCTTCCAATCTCACAATTTTGCACGCAGCAAACAAACCATCTAGCGCTTCAAAAAACATCCCGCGGTCTTTACGAATAATTATCTGGCAGCTAAAATTCTTATTCATACCTAAAACAATCAATAGACCAGAGAACTCAATTACTTTTTTATTCCTGGTTACATTGCGCCATAGTTGATTATAGTTAAGACGCTCATTTTGCGTAGTCATTAACGTTGTTTGTACCATATGCACACTTACATCATTATGCGTACCAACTATTTCGTCTTCAGTTTCCTCATTCTCATAATATGGGATAATCCCAAAATCTTTCAGATCAGTTACCTTGTAATTTGTGGAATGCTTATAAGTTAATTTGTTACCAAAAAAACTAAAGATTAGTGGAAATACCTTATCTTTAATTATGTCATTATATTCAAAAACTGGCCTTAGTACGAAATACCCGCCAACCATAATGAAGAGCATAAAGATAATTGAGTAATTTCTAAGCATATCGTTTGGAATGTACTGCATGTAGCTCATCTGATAATACACAGCAAAGATTATGATTGCTGCATAGATAAATAGCCGTAACCAATATTTTTTGAGATATTGTCTGCGTAGTTTTTCAAATCGAAAATTCTGGGGCTCAATCTTGTCTTGATAATACTCTGCAAATCCGTCTGGTAACTTAAAGTCATCTAGACTTACAGTTTTAGTAAAGAAATATTTCTTTACTAATGGTATACCACATATTATACCGACTATAGCCAGATAAAGTACAAAATCATACAATTATAAATACTCGTTAGCATTAACAGCTTTCTTACCTTGCTCTTCTGCAACATAAAAAGGCATTTTTTCCATTCCAATCATACGCGCCAACAAATTGCCTGGGAAAATTTGCACAGAATTATTATAGGAATTAACACCTGAGTTGTAAAAACGTCTTGCTGCAGCAATATTCTCTTCAACATTTTGGTATGCAGTTTGCGCTTGCAGCATAGTTTGATCAGACTTCAAAGCTGGGTATGCTTCTACTTGAATCATTAATTGATTTAATTTAGTTTCTAACGCAGAGGCAGCGGATAAATGCTCTTTAACATCAGCCACATCTTTAGGGTTATACTGCGCTGCAACTTTGGTGCGTAATTGAGTAATATCTTGGAACAGGCCTAATTCGTGTTCCATAAATCGCTTTGCAATTTGCAATATATTGGGGATCAATTCGGATCGCATCATTATTTGCACGTCGACACTAGATAATGCCTCTAGGGCTTTATTTCTACGGCTCACAATAACAATGTACCATGCATACAGAACTATGATTAGCGACATGAGGGCTACTAGTATAAATGTCATTTTTGTTTCCTATTATGTGACTGTGCACTTACTTTAATACCAATCTAACTTAACAAATATAGCATAATTATAAATCATGCGGTACCGAACATGCGATCCCCGGCATCACCGACCCCAGGTACAATATAATTTCTAGAATCTAATTCTATATCGACAGCTGCAGTATATAATTTGACCTCTGGATGTTCATCTTGAAAGTAGCTTATCCCTTCTGGAGCTGCAACAACAGAAATAAATGTTATGGATTTCGGATTATACTCCTTCACTCTATTTACCGCTGCGACTGCTGAATTGCCAGTAGCAATTAATGGATCTAAAATCATGACGTGCTTATCTGACATTTGCGGCGGTAATTTAAAATAATACTCTATAATCGTCTGAGCTTTGGGATCTCTATATAAACCTAAATGGCCTACGTGTGCTGAAGGAATTAATTTCAACAATCCATCTAGCATGCCGTTGCCAGCACGTAAAACTGAGACAAAAACTAACTCACCGCTGCGAATCATCGGAAAGCTTGCTTTGATATTTAGTGCCGTTTCTATTTCATGTTCATAGGTGGGCCAGTTGCGGGTTGCTTCATAACCTAGCAGAAGGCTAATTTCACTTAACAATGTTCTAAACATACCACTATCAGTATTTTTATTCCGCATTAAAGTCAATTTATCTTGTACTAGTGGATGATTGATTATATTAATCTCAGACATTATCTCTCCTTAGAATACGGTTCCATCACTGACAAATTCTAATGGCGGTTCGCCATTAGGACGTTTTGTGTATGCAATTTTTCTACCTGCACCCCAAGTACATTCTAATATTTTGCTCATGGGCAATTCCTGCCTAGTAAGCCCCAACGAACTGCGTAACATATCTGCCAAATGATCTATTAAAACAACCGTCATCGCGCGCCACTCAACCACTAACTCTGAGCCTACTGAATTTATACTTTGATATTCAAACATACTTCGTGGCGTTAGCACTCCAAAATCTATCAATAAACCACCATTTCTATATTCTGGTAAAGCAGTCAAAACATGTAGATCTGTAACCTCTACCCCAAGTAGTTCTAGTGGTTCGACCAATGAATAACACATCCACTGCGTCAGTTTATGGAACGGTATAAATCCACGCGGATTCAAATCTGAAATTGCATAAGTATGTGGCCAAACATCACCTAGATTTACTTTCTCAATGTAATGACGATCTGGCCAAATATCCGAAAACACATCCAATAAACTTCTAAATACAATTTTAATTGACAATTTATTGTCTTTAACTTGCTCTAACCAATAGTGCAAAATATTGCCTAAGCGGTAGTTGCTAGTACCTTTCTCACAAAAATAATCTTGATTATTATACATACATTCGCCAATTGCTTTTAGTAACCAAAACCTACCATGCAAACCAGTTAGCATGTTTTTATCATTCACCTGTAAAGCCGTACTGAAAATATCTGTGGTTAAATTTTGCAAACCTAAGGCATCAACTTGTAATTTATTCAGCTTATCACTCGAAAATACACCCTGCATAAACAAATTAAAACTTGCTGCAGCCAATCCTTCAGAGCTCATTAACTCTTGATTAGACAAATAATCGCGATAACGCCATTGTTTACCTGCTCCAGCATCTAAAAATACGCTAACAATAACTAATTCAATTAAATTCTGCACAGCAATAGTGTGATGAGAATGCTCGTTTAGGATTGCAACGCGATCTATACCTGCCACAGCAAAATGACGCATCTTACTGTGTAGGGGGATATTTTTATCTGGAAATTGTTGTTTGATTACTTGTAAGACGTATTGTAAAACACTATCTAATTTGCTGGCATCGTAATTAAAATGTAGCAATTCGCCATTTTGCGCATACGGTAAAAGTTTATTGCAGCACTCACGAATTGACTCCGGATTGCGTAAATAATCAATTAATAAACGTTCTTTATAAGTCCCGCCCTCGAGTATTTTCAAGATCTTCACCATTTATACAATCGGAAAAATATCCAGCAGCTTTTTTAGCTTTCATTTCCACCATAGCATCCGCAGGTATCAATTCATCAGGAATTGCGACGCGCTCTATAACCTGTATGCCTTGTCTTATAATTGCTTCGTACTTAATATTACTCATCGAAACCAAATGATCTATTTTCGAAATCCCAAGCCAACTTAGCACATCTGGCATTAATTCTTGAAAGCGCATATCTTGTACGCCGGCTACACATTCAGTGCGCACAAAATAATTATTCGCGGTATCTCCACCTACTTGGCGTTTGCGCGCATTATAAACCAAAAACTTGGTGACTTCGCCCAAACCACGACCTTCCTTATGATTATAGACAATAACACCACAACCACCGCGTTGTGCAGTTTGGACACACAATTCTATGCCATGCGCTAAATATGGGCGGCAGGTGCAAATATCAGAACCAAAGACGTCTGATCCATTACATTCATCATGGATGCGCACAGTTAGTTCTTTAGTGGGATCAGCAATTGTGCTGATATCACCAAAAAAATAAACGCTCATGCCCCCGATCGGTGGCAGAAATACTTCCAAATCTGGACGCGTAATAAGTTCTGGAAACATACCAGCGGTATTTTCAAAAATCGTATATCGTAATTTACTTTCATTACAATTAAAACGCTCGGCTATTCCAGGCAAATACCAGACAGGCTCAATTGCAGCTTTGGTAACTTTAACTTCACCGTTGTCTTTTAGTACCTTGCCATCAGGTACCAATCGGCCCGCCTGAATTGCAGCAATAAGCTCTGGCACATTAATATGCGCTTTCGTAATTGCAATTGTGGGTCGAATATCAACACCTTGCTCTAACTGTGGTTTAAAAACCACGCTGATTAAATGTCCAAATGGATCCATAGATACAATTTTGGTTGGATCACCCCAATTCGGATTCGGTAAAATTGCTTCCAAGGGATCAGTATCAGTCAAGTCAGGTACATAGTTTGGATCTAGTTGTCCAGCAGCTACTGCCAAGGCTCGATAAATTGCAAAAGCACCAGCATGCGTACCAATAACATTGTGAAATCTAGGGTTTGTCGTAGTAGCAACTACTGGACCGCGTTTTTGCGGATCTATTTCACCCCAATGGATCGGAATAACACCTACATCACGATCCGCAGGGTGTGAGGTTAATTTAATGTGTTTTTGAGGGTGTTTAACATTGCTCATAGCAAATCCATTTGCTTTATGTGCTTCTAGTATAGATTAAGTGATGACGACCTACCCACAAGTCGATTTGGATATGTGTAGCACCATATTTAGCATTGACACCTAACTAACAACTTGTTATGATTTTGCCCGCATACAACTATAAATATTCATTTAAATATTGAGACAATACTATGATTATCCAGCAAGAATCTGAAGTAGCAAACAATGATTTTAAATTAACTAAACCGGTTACATACCAAGTATCTGCTGAGCAGGCCAGCAAAATAGCGGAAGAGAAATTTCCACAGTTTTTCATAGGAAAAGAATCTATAAAACATGCTCTAGTTTTTTCTTTTAGAGATACAATGCGTCGCAAGGATCCAAAGTTACAAGGGAATGTTGCTTGTCCAGAGGTATTACCACTAAGTATGCTACATTATTGCATAAATGGAAAAATATGGATGATTCGCTAGGTATGCTTAGATTTGCGGGTTACAAAGCACGCAAGCCTGATATTAGCAATCTGCCTACTGCAGAAGCAAGAAAAGTCGCTCAGCAAACGCTTAGTCAGGTTAAAAAGCAGTTATGTGCAGTAATTAATGACTTTAAAGCCAAAGCTTTATTCTTTGCCAATTTACAAGTTGATAGCAAGCCCAGCCTGGCTAATCAATTTTTTGAGCAAATGCTCAAGCATAATAACTTTATTGAGCAAGGGATTAGTAAAGAAAGCAACAAACCAAGGCCAAAATTTTAAAGGTTAGGCTTATGGCATAGAGAATGCTCGTCTTGTAAGTGGCATTTGAATACTCGTGAAAATATTAGTTTATTCTTGTATCACATGTATGAGCGACGGTCATAACCGAGATATGACATCAGATTCTAATTGATGTTTCCAGAGTTTACTATATAGGCCTTTTAACGCTAATAATTCGGCATGTGTCCCACGCTCTTTTATCTCACCTCGATCCATAACAAGAATTAAATCAGCGTAAGTGATGGTACTTAAGCGATGGGCGATAATTATAGTAGTGATGTTCTTCGATACCTTACGTATATTGTCCTGTATTTGACGTTCTACATGAACATCAAGCGATGAAGTAGCCTCGTCGAATACCATAATCTTAGGTTTTTTGATTAACATACGCGCCATAGCAACACGCTGCTTTTCGCCACCTGATAATCGCAGTCCCCGCTCACCGACAATTGTGTTTAATTGATTTGGTAGTTTGGCCACGACTTGATCCAATTCTGCATCCTTAATGGCATCAAATAATTCATCCTCTGAACAATCCAATTTACCGTAGCAAATATTTGCACGTAAATCATCATTAAACAAAATTGAATCTTGGGGCACTATACCAATACTTTCTCGCAAAGAGCTTTTGGTAACTGCAGCAATATCCTGCCCATCAATTGAAATTTTACCTTTAGTAAGATTATAAAATCTAAATAACAATCTTGAGACGGTTGATTTTCCTGAGCCAGTCGCGCCTACAATAGCAACTTTCTTGCCTGGCGGAACTTCAAAACTTATATTGCGAATAATCTCACGATTCGAATTGTAGCCAAAGCTTACATTTTCAAAACGAATCTCTCCACCATTAACTTGTAATTCTTTAGCATCTTTAATATCAGTTATTTCAATTGGATAATTTAAGATCTCAACAGCCTGCTCCAATCTAGTAATAAAATCCCGCACTTTTCTTAGTTGAAAGCCCAAGTCTGACAATGGTTGCATAAATATAAAAATATAACTGTAAATAAAAATAAAATCGCTCACATCAATTTTATTATGCCAAGCTTGCTCACCTGCAGCTACAGTCATAAATGTCAGAGTGGCGCCGATGATTAGATTTTGTACCAAATGAATTCTTGCATCCGAGTTTAGTATATTTACATCAGCATCTTCTTTTGCCTGAAGCTTATTTAATGCTTCTTTTACTTCATACCCTCGACTATTAAACAATTTTATAGTTTCAGCATTTAATAGACTATCTACAATAAATGTGCTTGAAGCGGCATTGCACGTGTTTTGAATCTTTCTAAAAGCCACTATCTTATTGGAGGTATAAAAGGTTAATAAATTATACAAAATAAACATTACCAACAATGAAAGAGCAAAGGTTAAAGAATAGAAGTAACTTAAAATCGCAATTGTAATAGCAACTTCTAGCATCAAAGGAATAACTGAACACAACATGGTTTCGACTAATTCTGGAAATGCCCAACGAATTTCCTTGAATGTACTCAAAATTCCACCCGTTTTACGATCCATATGATAACGAATCGATAAGTTTTGAATATGAGCAATTAAACTGATGTAAAAATTAGAGGTTCCTTTGGCGATCGGTACACGTATAATAATATCGCGCACTGCTTCCATATTTTGAGCTATACACCAAACAGTAACGTAACAAATAACCAACCAAAATATTGGCAAATTCAGTATCGGGACTTCTGTGGCCAATCTCATGATTATTTGCTTTAGAAAAAATGGCACGCTTAGTTTTATGCCTATTGAACATAATATTGCGATAACTGCTAATGTGAACTGTAATCGAGTGACGAAGGATGATTTAGTCCACAAGCAGGACCAAATATATTTCTGCAATTTTACGCTGCCGTCTTTGTCACTCATTCTATATCTTGCCCATACCTTTCTTGTTGTTTGTGCCAAAGTGCAGCATATAATCCGCCACGTTTTAGTAAGTCATTATGCGTTCCTTGTTCAAGTATGGAGCCACCATCTAATACAATTATTTGATCTGCATCTACTATAGTGCTTAGGCGATGCGCAATTATCAAAGATGTAACTTCTCTGGATACAACCGCCAGGTTGGTATTGATTGCTCGTTCAGTGTTAACATCCAGCGAAGAGGTGGCCTCGTCTAATATTAAAATTTTGGCACGCTTTAATAAGGCCCTGGCCAAAGCTACGCGTTGTCGTTCGCCACCAGACAATTTTAAGCCACGCTCGCCGACTTGTGTTTCTAAACCATCTGGTAAACTTTGCACAAATTTTTCTAGCTCTACTACACTTAGAATTTGTTCAATCTCAGCAGTGCTGCATTCAAAGCTGCCGTAAGAAATATTGAAAAGTAAGGTGTTATTAAATAATGCAATATCTTGTGGCACACAAGCAATTGCCTGTCTAACCGATTGAGGATTACAAAGCTCAATATTTTGTCCATCTATTTTAATACAGCCTGAGGTTGGATCAATCAATCGCAATAGGAGTCTAGCAATAGTTGATTTGCCACAGCCGCTTGGACCTACTATTGCAAATGTACTACCAGAAGGAACAGTAAAGTTTAAATTTTTAAGTATTGCTATTTCTGGCAAATAATTAAAATAAACATTTTCGAAACATATCTCCCCTGCCTTAATTTGTAAATCAGGTCGATCCGCTCCTGGTTCTAATTCTTTAATTTCTGCTAATAATGATGCTGCAGGCGCAATTTTTGTTGTGTGATATATGGTGTCAGAGATCAACATTGTTAGTTCATACATAGGACCAAAAAATAAAATCACATAACTTGAAATTAAGACGAAATCCCCGAGCAATATCTTGTGTTCAAGAACTGAGACTGATGCATGATATGTTACAAACCCTAATCCAACTGCAATTATACATGTGAGCATAATTTGGATGCCACGCAAGTAAAACATGGTTTTAATTGATAAACTTTCCAACTTTTTATTCAATTTTGTTGCAGACGCGATTTCGTATTCTGTGCGATTAAAATATTTTACGGTTTCTATATTGAGCAAACTATCAACAAATTTGCTAGTGGCGAAACCATCAAGTCTTGACCATTCTAGCCCGAGTCGATCAATAGTTTTATTTAGTGAATACCCACAGCCAATGAATATAAGAAGTGTAGCTGTTAGAATAGCTACATAATAAGTACCATATAAATAGCCCAAAATAATTAAGGCCATAACGATTCCTACGGCTGCAGGAGTTATTCTAAATAAAACATTGGTAATAACCATAGCCAAGGCGCGTTGACAGCTATCAATTGCGGTAATTATTTTGCCTGTTTCACGGCCTAAATGAAATTTTAGGTTTAAATCATGTAAGTGTTTGAATACTGCAATACTATAATCTGTAATTGCATGGCAAATGGGGCGGAAAAAAACAATTTCACGTATTTTTTCTGCACATTTTTCCACGGTCCATAAGATACTGTAACAAAATATGACAGTCAGTAAGATAGATTCAGAGGTGGTAAACTTGTCGTTTATTTGGTTTATAATATTTCTAAAAATAATTGGTAAAATTAGACTTAATATGATTGTAAAAGGTATTAATAGGAGCGCAATAATAACCCTGCAACGTAATTTAAAGCTTTTATTAACCCATAGGAAAGGCAAAAACTTTATAATAATTTCGCGAGCAGTAACATTGGCCATCTAGACTAAATCCTGGTAAGTGGGAATAGATAATTGGAGTCTAGTTACTATTATTGCAAATTTTGAATGATTCGTCATACCGAAGTAAAACCATTGTTAGTTCTGTTTATTACTAAATCAGATGTTTCCTCTATTTTGGAATTATCATCATAATTCTTATAATCCAATAATTTATCAGATTTTAAAAATTTAGATGCTAAAGGCAAGAAGGATGCATTATTTGTTTCTAGTATAGTCGTTGGCTCAATACTATTTTGTGGCGTAACTTGGACTACGTGTGGTTCATTTTCAATCGCAAATTTTGATCTATTTTTAGGTTTTAATATTGTGATTAAATTGACAGCCATAACAGATAAACTTGTAATCAACGACTTAATTGCAGCTTTGAAATTATAGGTACGCAAATAGAATATAAATAATCTTTCTTGTTTTGGGCTTGGTAGCTCCAAGCCACCTAGGCCGTGGCTAGTAGGCGTTGTGGTGTACCTGCCATTTGCTAATTGTTTATAAGATTCAACACACATTTCTTTCTCAGATTCTCTGTCATCTAAAGAGCAACTATTATTAACATAGATCGTATTATCAACAATAAAATTTCTATCAAATAAATTAGTGAACCTATCATCTTGCGAGTATACTGAACGGCCAGCAGTATTTGGAAAAAAACTAGATCTCTTGCACTTAATAGCGCAAATTATGTGTTTAGCATCTATATTAGGAGTAAAAGCCTCAAAAGCACATAAGCTACAGGCAACATATCCAATATTTCGATCTTTATTTCGATTCCAATTGGCAAACACTTCTGCCACTTGAAAAAAATGTAAATCAAAGACTGGAGAATCTATATTTCTGCAACTTTCAATTTCTTCTAGCTCATTGAATTTCACCTTGCAAGAATCAGGCAAAGAAATAGCATAAACAAACATTTCATCTTCACCATCTTTCACCGGAAACAATACTGCTGAGCGGAAATTAGTCGTCAGGCAAACCACCAATGACCTTTTTGATTCAGAGTTGGTATTCGATGAACTAACTCTTATTGCAGTCTGCCACCAGTTTTTGCCATGAACTAAAGGTTCGCTCCTTGGAGTAAAGCCATCTTTAAAAACCTCGTGCGGATGTCGACTATCACCGCGATAGTATATAGGCATAAACTAAAATATTTTATCTTTTGTGATTAAAGCCATTATTTGATCCGCCTGCTCATCATTTAACCACGTTTTTGTTAATTCTAAAATTTGAAATTGCAGAAAGGAACGGGGCCTATTTATCTCAATTTTTATCGCTTGTTCATTAATCGCAGTATATTCAAAACCTAAATATTCAATATTAGCTCTTTTGCAATACTCAGCAACACTTTCCAGATTACCACGATAATCATCGATAAAAATAATCTTCCTTGGATGTATTCCGGCAAATTGTAGATATGCATCAAGCACCTCGCCCTTTGGCACCATGCAAGTAAATATTATGCCATTTTCTACTGCAGGAGAACAAACATGCTTTACTTTAGCATGCGTTTTTCCAATGCTTGGTAGGTTAGAATTTAACGAGCCAGCTTTGGCGTTAATAAAATTCTTATTAAATGTGAACCCAAAATTTTGCAACTCATCAACTCTCCACTGCTCCATAGATTGCATGTTACCAAACTTGCCTGTACCACATGCAGTCAAGCCTAATACCACATATCCACTATTTTTAATTTCGTTAAAGATTATGGATGTGTCGGGTGTAACCTGACGCCATGACTGGGTAAGAAACATGCTGCTTTCTATATTCTCCGCTTCTTGCTTTGAAACTCTTTGCCATAAGTCATCATAAATTTCAGCAAAGAAATCATGGCCATCTTTGGTAACATTTAAAAGAAACGTATCATCACAAGGGGTAATAAGGACAAAATCCACATCAAAAACTATTAAAGTAT
>CAYPGU010000049.1:0-12030 GCA_964409995.1 uncultured Legionellaceae bacterium
CTTGTTTCAGCAAAATTTGCTCTAATGCTTGCGCGGCTAGTTTATTGACTGTTTCGCTGTGCAAACGCAATTCAAATAAAGTACCCTCGGCGAATAAATCAAAAGTTTGCGTTTTGTGTAACAGTTGCTCCCAGGAAAACTGCGCGGTGATTTCAAAAACAATTTGATTGCTGAAACCATTATGGCTGGCTTGCTGTTTTATGTCGGCAATAATTTCTTCAGTTTGCTGTGGCTCGCCACCGTGTACTAAATAACATTTGGCTAACATGGGCTATTATCCATCGGTGTAGTATCAATCACCGAAGATTTATTTAATGGTCGTGTGGTAAGCTGCCGTAATAGCTCGGTCACAGTTTCATTTAACAATTCATTCTTTACTGTTTGCTTTTCACTTTCGTTACTTAACAAAGCATTATTACTTTGACTTAATTCACGCATCCTAGTAATGGAGCGAATTTCGTTTAAATTTTCGATGCCTTTTCTGGTCAATACTCGATACCGAATCGTCATCGATAAGCGGTAACGCTGTACTTGACCACTCGAGCCAAAGGCAATTACTTCTTCGCCCATATCCGGCCCCCACACTTCCACGGTAGTGACATCCTTCTGTGGATGATCAATAACGCGTACGTGGTTCTGCTTCAGGCGATAACGTAATTCACGCTGTAGAGGATCGTAAGGATCATTAGTCGGTAAATATACTACTTTAAGATATTCCGGGATCTCTAAAGAGCCGCGCATTTTGAAACCACAGCCAGTTAAACCCAGCAAGGCTATAATTACAAATAAAATGCGTATGTGTTGATGCATATTATTCATCTACCACAATACTGATCAATTTACCCGGCACTACGACAATCTTTTTCACATTTTTACCAGCGATATATTTCTGTACGTTTTCATTGTTTAGCGCTTGCTGTTCTAGTTCCTCACGCGAGCTATCAACCGCCGCCACAATGTTACCGCGCAATTTGCCATTTACTTGTACCACTAAATTGACGGTGTCTTGCTGTAGTGCAGCTTTGTCAATCTTGGGCCACGGCTGATCGATGACAGCTTCTTTATGTCCCAATGCGTTCCATAAAACATGTGCAACATGCGGGATAATCGGCGATAGCATTAGAATAATATTTTCTAATACCTCTTGGCGAACTTGCATGTCTAGTTTATCAGTACCATTAAAACTACTTAGTGCATTTAATAATTCCATATTCGCAGCAATCGCAGTATTAAAAGTAAAGCGTCGTTCTAAATCATCACTTACTTTGTTTAAAGTCGAATGCAGTTTAAAACGTAAATCCTTTTGTGCTGTATTGAAAGTTTGCTTAGAATATTGTTCATCTAATTGCACTTTACCGTGGCTGGCATGTTGATTAACAATTGACCACAAACGCTTGATAAAGCGTGAAGCACCTTCGACACCAGCGTCCGACCATTCAACGGTCATTTCTGGGGGAGCTGCGAACATGAGGAATAAACGCACCGTATCTGCGCCGTAGTTGGCAATTAAATCATCTGGGCTAACCGTATTGCCTTTTGATTTTGACATCTTAGAACCATCTTTCAAAACCATACCTTGCGTCAGCAAATTAGCAAATGGCTCGTCAGATTTTACTAAACCTAAATCACGCATCGCTTTGTGAAAGAAACGTGCATAGAGTAAATGTAAAATTGCATGTTCAATACCGCCGATGTACTGATCAACGGGCGTCCAATACGAGGCACGCTCATCTAACATCGCTGTGGTTAAATCCGGACAAGCAAATCGAGCATAGTACCAAGATGACTCGAAGAAAGTATCAAACGTATCTGTTTCGCGTTTGGCGGGTTTTTTACACTTTGGACAAGTGGTTTCATAAAATTCTGGCATTTTAGCTAAGGGTGATCCACTACCGGTAATTTCTACTTGTTCTGGTAAACGCACCGGCAAATCTTGCTCTGCAACTGGAACAGCACCACAATCAGCACAATAAATCATTGGAATAGGTGCGCCCCAATAACGTTGGCGCGAAACGCCCCAGTCACGCAGACGATAATTTACTTGTTGTTCACCAGCTTGTTTTGTTTGCAAATCTTGTAAGATGGCATTAAATGCTGTGCTGAAGTCCAAACCATTATATTTGGCAGAGTTGATTAACACGCCTTTGTCTATATAAGCGGACTTTTGCAGATCAACGGGGCTATCATCCGCAGGCTTAACAACTTGTTTGATCGGAATATTATATTTGCGCGCGAATTCCCAATCACGTTCATCATGTGCTGGTACGGCCATCAATGCACCACTACCGTATTCGGCTAAAACATAATTCGCGATCCAAATAGGAATTAATTCACCATTAATCGGGTTAATTGCTTTTAACCCTGTGTCCATGCCGAGTTTTTCCATCGTGGCTAAATCTGCTTCGGCGGTTGAACCTTGTTGGCACTGTTGGATGAAATTTTGTAATTCTGGATTATTTTGTGCTGCAAGTGCGGATAATGGGTGCTCAGCCGCTAAAGCCATATAGGTTACGCCAAATAGTGTATCGGGGCGTGTTGTATACACATTTAGAACTGCGTCCTGATTCACAACTTTGAAATCTATGTTCATGCCAAGTGAACGACCAATCCAATTGCGCTGCATTACTTTTACTTGTTCTGGCCAGCCAGGTAGATTATCTAAATCGCTTAACAATTCATCTGCATAATCGGTAATCTTTAAAAACCACTGTGGAATTTCTTTGCGTTCCACTAAAGCATCGGAACGCCAACCGCGCCCATTAATTACTTGTTCGTTAGCCAATACTGTTTGATCAACTGGATCCCAGTTTACGATGGAGTTTTTTCTATACACTAAACCTTTTTCATATAATTTGATAAAGAGCCATTGTTCCCAACGATAGTATTCTGGCGTGCAGGTGGCAAACTCGCGATCCCAATCGTAACCAAAGCCCATTTGCTTGAGTTGAAATTTCATGTGCGCAATGTTCTTTTGCGTCCACTGTGCAGGTGGCACATTATGTTTCATCGCGGCGTTTTCGGCCGGTAAACCAAAAGCATCCCAACCGATTGGCTGCAGAACGTTCTTGCCTAGCATGCGTTGATGGCGAGCAATAACATCGCCGATGGTATAATTACGCATATGCCCGACATGTATACTTCCGCTTGGGTAAGGGAACATACTTAAGCAGTAATATTTAGGCTTATCTGATAAATCGTGGGCGCGAAAAGTTTTATGCTCTGACCAATAGTCTTGCGCTAGTTGTTCAACTTGTTTTGGATTGTAGTTTTGCTCCATTCGGCACTCTATCTTTGGTGTTAAAGAGTGAAAATAGTAGCATTAACTGGGGTGTAAGTGCTAGGCCGCTGAACTTCCTGTCCCGGCCGAGCGGCGCTAGCCGCGAAGTAGCCGGGATCTGCTGTATTTAGTAGCTAAGATCCCGGCTACTGCGTGCCCAGAAGGCACTTGGCCGGGATGACAGGTCACACTAAAATTCACACCAGCACTAATTCGATTCGGACTTGGTTTTTTTCTTTTTGGGTTCATTCGCGCTAGCTTGTTTTTTACGAGTTAATAACTGATATGCCCAAGAAAAAGTACTTGCGATATCTGCTAATACTCTACTCGCATTATCAACTTTTGATACCACTTTGAGCAAAGCTGGGCGTTCGTAGAAATAGAGGAAATTTTGTTGTTCAGCAGTGATGGCATAATAGTCCGCAGTGCGCACGCTGGTGTTATTCATATACGGATTTAAGCTAATGAAGTCGCCAAGCTCGTTAAAACATAAACAAACACTTTGTGCGTCTTGTGATGCGCCAAGCATATTGCCGCCAAATAAGATGTTTGCCGACATGTGCGCATCTCCGACTGGTAATACAATAGTTTTGCCGACTATACGATCATCAATTTGTACATAACTTGGAGTTAGAGGAAATATTTGGCAATCAGGTGGGCTAATAGCCGCAAAATCATCATGGCGTAATTGTGGGTACTCTAAGGTTAAAACTTTAATTAAAAATTCGCGAATATTAGAAATTTGTTCCTTAGACTCTTTTAGATCGAGAAACTGATTTGGCATCTCACCTACAATAAAAAATTGATTGGTTTGTGCAAAATATTGGATATACAATAATGGTAAGTAATTTTGAGTCCATCCAACAGTTTGCAATGTACTCAAATCGGCGCGAGTTAGTTTTGAAGACTCTGGTAACAAAGGCGCGATTAGAGGATTGTCTTCGGCAGTTAAAAGATTTTTGCGTTTCAAATGCAACCAAACGCTACCAAAGCCAAGCTGTTCTGGGCGCGGGGTTGGTAATGGAATGGTTTGAAAATTTAAATTGCTAATCTGATTTAAAGTTGTGCGTTTGGTTCCTTCCGCGTCAATTATGAAATTAGGATTCAACTCTAATGCTTTGCCATTTTGTGTGATGGTGGCAGTTCCAGTAAGAGCATCGATGTTTTCTACCGTGGCTTCTAAAAACACATTTAATGCATAATCCAAATAATTGGTAAATTCTACGAAGCAGTCTTCAATCGTGAGAGCAAAGATTTCTTGATGTTTGTCTGACATTTGCTCCATGGAGGCACTTATCTTAGCGCTCATGGCTAATAATTGCTTGCGCAATTCTGCTTTTTTTACTCCAAACAATTGATAATTAATTACTGGGTCAGCTTGAAATACTAGTTGATTTAACAAAGGAAGCTTTTCTAATTCAGCAGCTATCGGGGCGAACTTTGGATCGCCACTGACGTACAAATTATGTTGCGTTAATTTTTCACGTAATTCAAATAAAAAAGTAAGCAAATAAATCGGAGTAGCTGGTGCGCTAATAGCAGTTAATTTTTTATGCCAATGCAGATTACTTGCCGCAGCAAAGTTGTCGCGCATAAATGAAATTTTTTCTTGTAACTTGGTAAATAAATAATTTTGTAGATCTTTGACCGAAACTATACCATTCGAAGCAATTAGATCTTGGAAAAAATTAAAATCAACTGGATGTTGTTTTTGTATATCGGTGTCTAAACCATCGATAACAAATTGCATGTTCGGCTCTGCGCCGGTTAATTTGATTCTAACTTGATTAGTATCATATAAAGGTGAAATTGAATAAAACAAATTCCAAATATAGTTGGCGTCTAAGGCAAGTTGTTGCTCACGATAAAATGGGTTGCTATTGATGTCAACTAAATAAAGAATTTGCATCTTATCTAACAGATAGTGCGCGGTTTCTAGCCCAGAAGGGCCTAATCCGATAATAATTGTTTGTTGTTTTACTTTCATTGCATCTACACCATGCTAAAAAATTAATCTATTCATACAACTTCAAGATAGTCGATCTAAATCCAAAAAGCCGCTGACACGCTAGCAAATTTATTGATTTCATAGGATTGAATCGCTAAGATAAACTCCTTGTACTGTTCATATAAATAGTTTCATAGCACCCAGGAGTATTGATTATGCCATTAAGACCAGAAGATTCTTTTTATGCTGATTTGCCGCTTGCCAAAAGAATAAAGGCATTTGGGTGGGCTAATACGCTTGGTTCATTGCCGCAAGGAACAGTACGCAGAGAAAAATTTCAGACATTTAATCATATGATCGCTGCCTGTAAGGTAATTAAGTATCATGGAATGACTTTTACTACCGCAGAAGAAATCTATCGGCATGAACGTAAGCTACCCGTGCAACAACAGTTAGTGGGTAATTTATTGAATACTTTATATAAAATGACTGAATCTTTCTTGAAAAATCCAGATAACAGAGTAGAAGAAGAATATAAAAAGCAACCACCATCTGCACAACTCAAAAATATGTTTGCATTGATTGGTAGCCCAACTCCAGCAAACATTAAATATATTGAAGAAAAGACTGGTGGTAAATGGAATCCAGATGGAAGCAGAGCTACTCATCCAGATAGACCACATGTTGGGATTGAAGGTGAAAGAACTGTATATTTAGTGCGATACATGGTTCGGTATTTAGCAACCTATGCAAACGCATTTGGTTTGGATCTTAGTTTATCAATCCAGGCGAAAGCCTACATTGATGCTCTGGTTAGTAATGGCAGTAATGGCATTACTGGTGTGCCAAATGTAGCGATCATCGGCGAGTTCCCGCTTCCTACGCAAGAAAATGCTGAGGCATTAGCAGATGAAGATGAAGTGTTCACCCCTGGAAATGAAGATGATTTCGAGGTGGTGGTGCTAAGTAGCGGGCCAGGCGCCGCTAATGCTCTAAGATCGGTTACTACTGATGAAGCTGCCAAATTGACTGCTCAAGCAAAAGCAGAAGTAGCTAAATATGGATTAGAAGCTGAGGTTAAAATAGAACCGATTGTTTCTGATTTGGTTGCGAGTGCTAGCACACCAGCGGAGGCACCGATCGAACCTGCTGACAATTCTATTTCTCAAGAGCAAGCAGACCAATTGTTTGCAGTGGTAACAAAGCAGTTAGCAGCTATGAACGTAAAAGCGATGGTTGTTATAAAACCTAAGGCTAAAGTGACAAATACTTTAGGAACAGACATGAAGCTTAGTTTATCTGACGGACCTACCTAAGATATTAAGTCAATCTTTTCAGTTTTAAGCTCTGTGCTTAGAACTGAAAAGTGCGACAAAATTAGTTGTGTAAAGCTGGGGCGCAAGTAAAAACCCTTGGGCACTATTCTAGTAGCGCTACCATCGTGATTAACGTAATCAATTAACACTTTGCTATTCGCGGCTTTGGGGCGAATGTGTAAATAGGTGCCAAATTTGGCGGATAAATTTTTGGCATAACCAAGTTGTAACATTTCCATTAACTCTTCCCAATCGGTACGCAAAATTTGTTCTAACTCAGCAGTCATTTGCCACAAGATTGGTGTGCAGATAATTCGATCTTGAATTCTGCTGTTGGGTGCAGAAATAATTGGTACCCACAGAACTTGTTTTAACTTTCTATACACCCATGAGTCATGCCAGTGCAGGGCAGCTTCATTAGTTTGCACCGTGCAGACATAAGTTGATTCTAAAGGTTTAAAGCTTTGTGTAATTGGGATCGTTTTTAATTCGATGCCTAGTTCGGGAAAATCTTGCATAGCTTGATTTTGGGCTGAGGCACCGAGATAAATTTCAATTAATTGCCCCAGCCAACCTTTGGCATGATTTAATTCCGCAGGTACTGGCAAGTTTAAGTCCGCAGCTAAACTGCCAACAGATTGGTTAGCCATTTGTTGACAACGCAGCATCAAGTCTTGTAGATTTTCTGGAATATTTATTTGCATCTCCGCAGTTTAGCAGGCAGACACAATGATGGAAAGCGCTACTTCAACTCAAGTACAACTGGAACCAGGCTGGCAGAAGGCTCTGGCCACAGAATTTGTGCAGCCATATATGCGTGAACTCAAAGCTTTTTTGCTGCAGGAAAAGCAAGCGCGTAAAATTATTTACCCACGCGGCACTGATATTTTTAACGCCTTCAATTATACTCCGTTGGATCAAGTGCGGGTCGTAATAATTGGGCAAGATCCTTATCATGGACCCAATCAAGCGCATGGTCTGTGTTTTTCTGTCTTACCAGGTGTTAGACCACCAGCCTCATTACAAAATATTTATAAAGAATTAGCCTCTGATTTACAGTTAACTCCGGTGAAACATGGTTGTTTAATCCCTTGGGCCAAACAAGGAGTGTTAATGATCAACACAGTGCTTACAGTTGAACAAGCAAATCCAGGTTCACATGCAGGTAAAGGTTGGGAAAAATTTACTGATGCGGTGATTAATACTTTAAATCTACAAGCGAAACCAATAATTTTTGTCTTGTGGGGTAGCTTTGCACAACAAAAGGGGCAGATAATTGATACCAGCAAGCATATAGTTTTAACTGCAGCACACCCATCACCATTCTCCGCGCATCGCGGCTTTCTAGGTTGTAAACACTTTTCGCAAATTAATCAAATTTTGCAACAAAGGGGCGAGGCTCCGATTAATTGGCAATTACCTCAAGAAATCACTATAGAATATTACGTCGCTCAGTGATTTAATTATAATTGTTGCCTGATTAGTCGTTCGCGAACGCCGCAAGTACATCCTTGTAGGATCTTATCCGCCATCCATGGCGGATAAAGTCGCTTACAACTAATCAGGCAACAATATAATTAAATATATTGGTGTAATATGTACAAGGTATTCATTTTGTGGTTTTTACTCAATAATTCTGTGCTTGCCGAGATTTTTCGTTGTGAAAAATTAGATGGTTCAATATATTATCAAGAAAAATTTTGTAGTGTACAGACTGATTTGCAGCATGAATTACACTGTCAAGAAAAATTGCTTACTAAACAAGAAATTACTGCGATAGAAAAAGACCTCAAGCGCCAACGACGCGAGTTATTAAAACGTAAAAAAGAGCAGGATAAGCTTAAAGCTAAAGCAGCGAAACGGCATGCGCAGGAAAAAAAGAAGCGCTTGCGTTTGCAGGTAAAATGTGCAAATGTACGCCAACAAATTGCCTTGCTCAACCAAGAATATAGAAACGGCTATACTACTAAACGTGGCTTGTTTTTGAATAGGAAGCTGGCTGAATATAAATTAAAACAACGAGAATACTGTACACATGAATAAGACTATAGATATTGCTCACATTACACAGGTGCTAAATAAAGCAATTAAAGTTGCCCAACCGCATCAAGAAGGTAGTGTGGCCAATTATATTCCTGAATTACTGCATGTAGATCCAGAGATTTTATCTGCCAGTATTTGCTTAATTGATGGCAAAACTATTGCTGATGGTAATCAATTAGATTTCAGATTTACTCTTCAGAGCGTGTCAAAATTAGTTTTGTTAATTGGCATGATGGAAGAGTTTGGTTTTGAGCGAGTATTTTCTTGGATTAATGCTGAACCATCCGGCCAACCATTTGCAGCGATTGGTGATTTAGATCGTTATGGTCCGGTACCATCAAACCCACTGATAAATGCGGGTGCTATTGTTTTGAGCGGGCGCATTCCTGGGGACACGAACGAACAACTCGCTTGGGTAAAACGCTGGGTGAACAAACTATTTGCTGCAGATTTAGTCTTTTCCGATGCTGTCTATCAGTCTGAGTTTGGCTCAGCGGATCGAAATCGTTCTTTAGCTTACTTGATGAAAAGCACTGGAGTATTGAAAGGTGATGTAGAGGAAATTTTGAAGCCATATTTCAGCCTTTGTTCTTATACTGCGACTATCACTCAAGCGGCATATTTACCGATGTTATTGGCAAATGGCGGAGTGGCACCAGATGGCACGCGGGTTATTTCAGAAGATACGAGTAATCAAGTGGTCTCGATCATGGCAACCTGTGGTTTGTATAATGAGTCTGGAATGCATTTGGTGCAAACCGGTTTGCCAGCCAAGAATGCTATATCAGGTTTAATAGTTGCGGTGGCGATTGGGCGTGGTGGGGTTGCAGCCTTTAGCCCACGTTTAAATCCTAAAGGTACTAGTGTGCGCGGGCATATTGTGATTTCTGAGTTGGCACGAGAATTGGATTGGCATTTTGCCGCACCACGCGCAGTCCCTTAGCCCGGCATAGTAGAATTATGAATAGTTCTAGTCGCGCGGGGCAAATTCGAGAATAGTTGCTGGTGTTTTGAATAAAAATATTTGTGGTTTACCAGCCAAAATTTCCTTAAATAAACGTAGATTATCTACTAAACGCTCGGATAGGTAGCGACATTGGCGGAATTTATTACGTGCAAGTTCTAGGTCCATGTTCATTTCCCATTGCAAACCTTTAAGACGCGGCTTTAGGTCTTCGCTCGCACTTTGAATGGAATGTTCGAGCCATTGTTGGCGCTGTTGTTCAAATTTGAATGGATGATCAGCGGCTAATTTGATCCACAAATCGATGTCAAAATTGTTTGTAATCCAAGAGCTCATATCACACCTACAAATGTTTGTATTTCCTTAAAGTAGAGCCATTTTACCAGAATAAAATAATTAATCAAGCTAAAAGACTCACGATTTTATACAAAAATAGTGTACTACCACCTGGGATTTGCTAGAATAAACGAATTAAAGTTAATTTTAACAACACAAGGATTTGATATGCTTAACTTGAATATATGTAAAGGGGTGATTGCTGCTGGTCTAATGTTGGGGCTAACTTCATTTGCGGTTATGGCTGCAGATACGCCAGTGGATACTACCTCAACGACTGCGGAGAGCAGTACCCCTCCGGCGAGACCAGCCAAGCAAAAAAACCCTAACAAACCATATAATCCACCGGCTTCAAATGATCCGTATGCCGAAGAAAAAGTCACGGATGTTAATGATCCAATTAGCACTACGGATGATTAATTGCGCTAGTGTCCCGGAAACCGCAAGGTTCTCCGGGAACTTTGAGATTATTTTTCTGAATTTGGTTGTTCGCTGACGACTAGCTTTGGCCGGATGGCTGGGGATAGGAATACCACTTGAGTCTTGTTGTTCAAATAAAACCTAACATTATCACTAATTTCACCCAAAGGACGGAAAGCGGTTGCCATAGCGTTGCTTTGCGGTTGATTTTTGACCTGTACCCCTACTTCATTTAGCGCCTTGGTTAGACACTCAATGATATAAGAATTATCTACGCGTGGATTGACCCGCACATGATTGAGCTCAAACAATAAGCCATCCAACGCTACAGACGCATCTTCAATCGGGCTGATAATATTCTGTGCGGTAGGGTCTACCCGCACACATTCCACGACGTGCAATTTATCATCCAAGACGAATTCGTAGGATTCCCTATATCCATCGTGGGTCACTAAAGAAGAGTTAATTAATATTTCTGTATTCATAATGAAGCTTTCGGCTAGAAGAATAGATTCTTTATCGACCTATGATGATTTTCTGCTATGGGCAACAAAGAAGATTTTCGATACACTAGAAATATGTCAAAAATTAAACATGCCTATGCTTGCCGTGAGTGTGGCGCTAGCTCTACCAAATGGGCCGGGCAGTGCGCGGATTGTGGCGAATGGAATTCCCTAACTGAAGTAGTGATCAGTTCCGCCCCGTCGCGGTTTGAAAATTACGCGGGCGGCGGGGATGCGGCTATTGTGCCTTTGTCCAGTATTGCTATTACCGACCAAGCCAGATTTGAAACAGGCTTGGAGGAATTGGATCGAGTATTGGGGGGTGGCATAGTTGCTGGCTCTGTTATTCTAATCGGCGGGGATCCAGGGATTGGCAAATCAACGGTTTTATTACAAGCCTTAGCCAATCTAAGCACCAAGCATAAAGCATTATATGTAACCGGTGAAGAATCCTTGCAGCAAGTAAAAATGCGTGCGCAGCGCTTAGGCTTAGATAACTTAGCCTTGGATTTATTAACTGAAACTAATATTGAAACCGTATTAGCTGTGGCGCAAAAGCAACAGCCAGCTTTTATGGTCATTGATTCAATTCAAACGGTTTACACCAATCAAATTCAATCCGCACCTGGCTCAATTACGCAGGTACGCGAAACAGCGGCGCATGTAGTACGTTATGCGAAACAAACTGGTACAGCCGTCATTCTGGTTGGCCATGTTACCAAAGACGGCTCAATCGCCGGCCCGCGCGTTTTAGAACATATGGTTGATACAGTATTGTATTTTGAAGGCGATCCAGATGGACGCTTTAGAATGTTACGTGCAGTTAAAAACCGTTTTGGCGCTGTAAATGAACTAGGCATTTTTGCGATGACGGATAAAGGTTTACGCGAAATAAATAATCCCTCAGCAATTTTCTTATCTAGATCCGAAGCAGAAGTATGTGGCAGTGTGGTGATGGTAACTTGGGAAGGTAGCCGGCCGATGTTGATTGAAATTCAAGCCTTGGTCGATGAAAGCCATTTGGGCAATCCACGCCGTGTTACAGTTGGCTTAGATCAAAATCGTTTAGCTTTAATCTTGGCCGTGTTACATCGGCATGGCGGCATCATTACCTACAATCAAGATATTTTTGTTAATGTGGTTGGTGGGGTGAAAGTAACTGAAACTGGCATTGATTTGGCCGCAGCTTTAGCCGTAGTTTCAAGTTTAAAAAATAAACCCTT
>CAYPGU010000050.1:0-11913 GCA_964409995.1 uncultured Legionellaceae bacterium
GGTATGACACAGGTTGCCTATATGTGGATCCCGGCTCTGCGCCGCCAGGAGCGGCTAGGCCGGGATGACAGGATGACAGACTGCCGGGATGACAGACCGCCTGGATGACAGGCTTCCGGACAGACTGTCGTGATTACAGAGCCGTTAGGCTAATTCAGCCAGTAATTCCTTCGCTGCAGAGTACTTCGGATCATGCTTCAAGGCCTTTTGTGCATAATTCTTAGCTGAATTATCCTGTTCCATAGCTTGGTAGGTAATCGCTATGTTGTACAAGTTTTCTGCATTTTCACCAAATTCTTTGATCGATAGCTCGAAGTAGCTTAATGCAGTTTCATATTCATCTAAGGCATAATAAACAGCACCTAAAGCAAAAGGTAAGTCTTGGGTCTTTTCTAATTTGAAGAAATAATCCCATGCGATTTTGGAGCCTTCAAGCAGAGCTTTCTCTTGCTCAATAGTAATTTCTTCCACTTCGATGCGATCTAAAATCATTTCATGTAAATCATAAAATATATTTGGATCCCATAAAGTTAAATTTAACATCGCCAATAGTTGGTCAAGATTTTGGAATTTATTGTTAATTTCATCATCAACGTAGCATAAGCTAACTATATCTTGTGGGCTGGCACCAGACATTACCTGAAAGAAGGCATTTTTGGTGTTTAGCATAGGGTTTTTTGATTCGGTACAGAAACAAGCAACTTGAAAATCTACAGATTGATTTGGCATTAATAAAGATAGTCCATTAATGTTTTCAAAATATCTACGCAGTGCATCATAATTTACGATGAGGGAAATTGAACCGTGTACAGAAATATCTGGTTCATCTAAGCCCTCGAATAAATCAACCGCGGACAAGCCTTTATCTGCAAGCAACAGCACTAGATGCGCTTTACTAAATTTTTTTACACTATTGATACAATCGATGCCGCCAACAGGAATCATGTAAGTACCATTTTCTTGCACTTTCTCATATTCAGCCAGAATTTTATTTAGGTTTGGATCACTATAATATTCAGTGCTAATCGGTAAATATTCATAGGTAAATTTCGCTTTGGCAAAATAATCGTTCCAGTCAGCATCGCTATCGATTTTAATTTGAATTTCGTGTAGCTTGTTATCGCGCACTTGGAACGCATCATGCGATAGCGTATCAAACAAATAATTGCATAACATAAAAATTGGCTTTTGCAGCATGCCGGTTTTAATTGTGATTCCAGAATTGATCAGTTTAATTTCCTGATCGCTCATAGCGTTAAATACTGCAAAATCTAAACAACCAAGTGTTACCCAAGGTTTAAAGGCCGGATGTTGTTGCCAGGATTCGACATTTTTAGTTGCAATGTCGGTCATGATGAATTTGACAGTCGTAACTGGCAAATTAAATATCGCTAGTAACTCTTTAAGAAACTTGAGTACATAAAAGCTGAATTTTCCGTGTCCGGCGCCGATTTCAAGAATATAGAATGGCTCGCTAGTATTTATAGGGTTTTGACTATGCCAGTCATTAACTTGGGCAACAATTATATTGGCATAAGCTAGAGCCAAATTTTTGTTGCTCGAGATTTGCAAGGGTACCAATTCATCTTGCCAGGCTTCTGGGCCGATATTGTTGTAATATTCTTGCATTTTGACCCAAAGAGCTGATTTTGATAATGATGTCATAGCTATTCCTTAGTTAATTAGATTTTGTTCCTGAGTTCTTGGTATTGTGCTGCATTAATAATTGTTCGTGCAGATAAATCTGCTTGCAAGTTCTGCGCCCACGCAGCATTGGCTTGGTTTTGCATACAGCGTAAAGTAAGTAATTCAGCACCGCTGCCAGAACCATAAGAAAATGCAGTAAATTGTTGTTTGGGCTGCAATTTATATAGTGCATTGGCAACTGCAAACCACAGACTCGCTGTATATGAATTGCCAATTTGTTGATTCCATTCCATGGTTGGTAGTATTTTATGTTGATAAAACTCTAGCGTTTTATTTGCATCCCAACCACAATATTCCCCTAATTTTTTAACTGCTTTAAAAACCATCTTCGGGAAGGGGATATGGAAGCACAATAAATCCATTTCGTGCAATGCGCCCGAGAGCTCAGCTTGAGGTGCATATTGCTTGAAGCATTGCATGGTTGCATTTATGTAACAGCTAAGACTGAGTTTGCCGTTTACATGCGGGTAATTTTCATTGGTGGGGCGCCAAAAATCAAATTGTGGGTCGCTCCAGTAAAAGCTTTGTGTATCAATACTAGCGATCGTCGGCTGGCCGATAATCATAGCTACTGCACCTGCGCCCTGGGTAGGTTCACCAGAATGTTCTGGTGCATATAATGCTACATCTGCGGCCACGATCAGAGCTGATTTACCTTTGGCATTGCCAGAGAGTAACCACTCATGAGCTTGCCGCAATGCGGCGGTAGCACCATAACAAGCGTGCTTCACTTCGTAGGATCGAATCGCGCCTTTGATACCTAATTCACTCATAACCCATGAACTTAAAGGACGGCTCATATCGGGTGCGGTTTCGGTGGCGGCGATAATTAGGCCTAGATCTTCAACTGAGCCTGACCAGTTTTCTAAAGCGCGCTTGGCAGCGTTAACAGCCAATGTAACAACGTTTTCTTCCGCAGCACATAAACTCATCATTTGGCAGCCAAGGCTTTCAGTATAGTTGCTTGGCTCAACATTCCGCAACACGGCTAACTCGCCAAGTGGCAGCGAATATTTGGGTATAGAAGTACCGATTGCACTAATGCCGAATTCTGTTAGTTTTGATTGTGTCATGGGCTGGTTTATCTAATACGAATAAGGATCGATGATAAGTTGAAACTGCCTTTTATGCAATAATCTAGCCAGCTATACTAACTTTTGCGGCGACAATATGTTTCGCGTAGCATAAATAAGCAAGCTGCAGAGAGCATAATACAAATTGGTAAAACCCCCAGGCCAAGGTTGAAGTTTAATTTGCTGTATTGTGGGATGCCGTTGATGGTCTCACCATTCCACCAATATTCAATTAACAATCCAACTAACGGTTGAAATATTGCGCCGCCAGCCATCACAATCGTGGATACTACTCCGAGGACAGAACCAGATATTGCGATCGAGTTTATTTCAGTTACGAGTGGATATGCAACGCACTGCGAACTAAGACCAAACCCAATTAAGAAAAACAGAATCAATAAATCATAATAGTTTAAGTGTGGCACCATTAACAAAACCATAGTGGCAATGAAGCATATTACTAAACCAATAAATATCGGTAATTTTCTTAATTTCATGCGATCAGATATGGCACCAAATAATGGTGCGCCGATAATCATCCCGACAAATATAGCTGAACAAGTAATCGAGGCTTGCAATTTGCTCAACTTAAAAATTTGGATTAAATATGACATGCCCCATAATGCACCCAAAATTAACATTGGAATATTTAATAAAGAAGCTGTTAGACCAGCAAACCAATTTTGTGGCTTTGCAACTGCGTATTTGATCGCGCTAAGATAGCCTTGCTTTTTGTTATAAGTGATTTGTTTCAGATATTCTTCCTTTTTATCCACTGGATAATCATGGATAAATAGAAACATAATAATTGTAATAGCTACCCCAGCAGCAATATCAATATAGATTGCATTTTCTAGACCGACAGTGTCAATCAAGAGCGCAAATGGAGCTAAGGCCACAATACTCCCGAGCATTCCGATTGATACAACTAGGCCAGTAATGAAGGCCATGCGGTTTTCTGGGAACCAGCGGTTACATAGACGCAAAGTTCCAACGAAGCTAAATGCGCCACCACTAATGCCGGTAATAAATCTGCCGATTGCAGCAATCACAATCGAATCAGTGCTGAAGAAAATAATTAAACCGACTACTGACACAGCCATTGAAGAAACCAATAGCAAGCGGGTTGAGAGTTGATCTAAAATAATGCCGGCTGGGATCAATAATGCTACCGTGCCGTAGAAATACAAAGAAGCAACAAAGCTTAAGGTGGCCGAGTCAGTATGAAACCTAAGAATCAAATCTGGTTGCAAAACATTGAACATAATGATTTGCACATATTGGTAGAAAAAATAACTTGCGCCAACTAGGCACACCAGCCACGGATTATTAATTTTAAACAATATTATGCCCCCCAGGTTGATTTATAATTGTAGCAAGTATTGCTCAAGGGTACTAGATTGACGAATCAGCTAACCTCACATAAGCTTGAATGAGCACTTAAAAGGAGAAATCAAAGTGGATGCAACAACAAGTTCACTAACCGCATTTTTGGGCGTGATCAGCATAGTATCTTTGCTCGTGGGTGGTATTCTATTGCTGAATTTAATCCAGCGCGCCTTTGAGCGAGAAGGGATACTTTGGGGTTTAATTTCTATATTTTATCCGCCGGGGACATATTTATATTGTCGCAAGAATTGGGACATTTATCGTAAAACGTATGTAGGAATAAGTGCGTTGTTAGTTGCTTCTTTTGCTTTGTGGATAGTAGCGAAGTTTATTGTCTAGATGCTGTAATGGTGAAGCGCTTTAACATCAGTCATCGCGAAGGTCATTACCATATCTGTCATGGCGAAGCGCTTTAGCATATCTGTTACGGCGAAGCGCTTTAGCATATCTGTCATGGCGAAGCGCTTTAGCATATCTGTCATCCCCGAAAGCGCGTAGCGCTTATCGGGGATCCAGAATTTAATTCTTAACAGTCTTAGTTGTCGGGCTGTGTTTGCTCATTTTATACACTTTAGTGTGACCTACGCGTGAGCTTTTACCAAATACTGATCTAGCTGCATAGTAAGAAGTAAACACTAAAGAAACTATCGCTAATACAGCAATGAAGTAGCCAGTTAGTTTCGCTGCAGATACTTCAGTGCACTGTGTGTTGCTTGATGTTGCCCATATTGTTAACCAGGCACCAGCACAAAATGCTAGCAAGCTTAAAGAAAAAGAAATTGTCGCAATGAACATTTGAGTCATAATTTTGCACCATTGAGTTGTACCTAAACCTATCAATAAGTCTATACCATAGTTAGCAAATGTAAAATTTTGACAGGAATTTGCAGGAAGGTTGACCACTGGTGATTAAAGACATTGACCGAAGGTTGGGGTGGTCAATGTCTTTAGCGAATTATAGCTTTGACCTGGCGTTATCGATTCCTTTTTTGGCTTTACCCACATAAGGGTCGTCGGGATCTCTACCATGACTGCGATAATCGTTATAGGCTGCAAGCGCATTTAATTTGTCTTTAGATGTGCCGGATGTTGCTAAATCTGTAATATGTTCAATCCATAAAATCTTATTGCGTAAATCATCACTCTCATCAGTTCGTGTTTTGTACGATTCAAAAGCTTGCAACGTTTGCGGATCAAACATCGGAATATTCTGTGAATCTAATACAACAGTCATACTAGTGTTAACTAATGCTTCAACGTCTACCTTGGATGGATCACGAATCGGATCACCGCGTCTATCTGGTGTATAGACATGCATGAATCTTGGTGTTATCTCAGAGTATTTTCCAATCAAAGCTGAGGTTTGTAACACTAATTCTTGTAAGGATCGACCAGCAGCTTGGCGATTTGTAGCTTGAGTGTCTGATATGGCTGGTCTGACAGAGTCAGAATCTAAAATTAATGTGGCTGAGTCTTCTGTAAGAGTCAAAGTTGCAACGTTCTGAAAAACTCCGGCGCCATTATTAGCTTCTACGACTAATTGATTATCACCATTGAGAGACCACAAAATTCTTCCGTGGTACATACTAGCAGTGTCTGCAAAATTCTGTGCTCTTACATCTCCTTTGTATTCAGATTCGTCTTCAGATTTACTAACTCTCTCTTGGTTTGGGAGGCTTAAATTGTGAAATTTTACATCAACTAATCCCTTCAGTGTCCTATTGATGTCTATTGAATCATTCTCATAACCTGGAGTCTTCTTATCAGATAGTCTTTTAAGCGGATTCTTTGCAAAAACCTTATCGCCACGACGATTTAAGATATTGGCATCGATTCCGTTTGAGACTATTTTTACAACAGTTTTTCCTTTCTGATCATCGTCGAGATCATCTTCTTCTACTTCTACTTCCGGTATTGACTCCACTGAATGTCTACGTTTAGCTGAAGCATCTGCTTGCATTGTAGAACAATTAACGCGAGCAGTTAATAAATCAAATAACTTATCCTTCATATAATCAAGAGTAGCGCCTGGAAGGATCCCATCTTCGTCTAAGGGGGTATGCGGTGCTGCTACAAACATATTATGTGCTGGTGTAGTTGCGTCACCTAATGATTTATCAGTGCTGGTACTCATTCGTCTTCTGATGCCTCTGTCACGACCAGTTGTATCAGTTGTAGGCCCTACACCTCTGATTTCATCTGAAACACTAATTGCATGCTCAACAATTTCTTTCATTTGCGCTCTAGTAATTTTGCTACTTAGAAAATTATCAATATCCAGCTTAATTTCTTGAACAATAGCTTCAAACTCGTCACGAACCTCATTGGCAAGAACCTTTGTACTACGTTTCAGTCTATCTAATTTAGCTTTTGTAGCATCTATCTGAGCTTGATTAACTGGCATTTTATCTTCTCTCCCCTACACAGGGTTTTTGTTTTTCTATATGTTTTGACTTCTAAGGGAGGCAAAAGTTCAATTTGAGTGCGGGGAAGGGGGCAGATGCACTGGATCCCGGCTACTGCGACGCACAGGGTGCGTCTTGGCCGGGATGACACAGAGGGCACTACTCCTTCACCTCAAACGGCTTCACCGGCTTGTCCTTGGCTGAAGCGTGGCGTGCGCGTAGCTCAATATCAATATATTTATCTGTAATCGCGCTGGAGCTATGTCCAGCATCGTCGCGCACGTGTTCACGTGGGCGAGTTTTCACATCTTCAGAAATACCCGTGTGGCGTAACCAGTGTACGGTCGCGGTTTGCAGCTGTTCAGCTTCAGCGATAAAGCCATTTTCTTGCATACGTGCAATCGCGTGGTCAAAGCAAAATTGAATTATCGAGCGTATTTGGCGTGTGCTAGTAATGGCGCCACTACCTTTGTTTTTTAAGATCAACGGACGCATATCATTAACCGAGGGCAGGGGAGTTAAATTCATACTCAAACGATAACGCTGTAGTGCAGCCAACATTTTATTACTTACCGAAATCATGCGTTCTTTATTACCTTTTCCAACGGTAGTAAACCACCAGTTACCATCCAAATCTTGATTGAAATCACGCATCTTTGGGATCCAACGTTGGCTGGCAGTTAATTCGGAAATTCGCAAATACATAGCATACAAGGCAGTCATGATAAACAAAGTGCGTTCATGTTGGGCAGGATTTTCCTGTGCTAATATTTCAGCCGTTTCAATTACATAAGACCATTGTAATTCTGACAAGCGGCGCACAACCATTGAAGTTTGGCGTGATCGAATAAATTTTGATTTTTGCCGTAACTGTGCAATTGGGTTGGCTTCGATGTGGCCTTCTTGAATCATAAAATTAAAAAAGCTGCTATTAATGGCCAGCAATTCGCGAATCGCCCGCTCGGATAAAGAATATTGCTCAACTTTGGCTGTCACACCATTTTTAAATTCAGCTTTGCTGACAGATACTACAAATGGTCGCCATTCTGGATTTGGTTGGCCATCTTTAGTAAAACGTGCCACGTTCTTGGTGGCAATCCAACTCTTAGGCGGCGCTTGGCAAAACTCGATATACAATTCCATATCAGCGCGATTTAATTCTAACATTGGCTTTTGCGCAATTAGCCACGCCCATTGCAATAATCTTTCCACTTCGCGCCGATATGCGTTGAACGTCGCTTCACTACCACGATAGCTAAGCAAAAAAGCGCGTGCTATTTCATAATCTCGCGGATGCAAAATATTCAAGCTGGTATTTTGCTGATCGAGCATGTTGTTCAAACTATCAAAAACTGGTGTGGGAATTGCAATATTTAATTTGGACATTGTGATACCTATTTGGATCCCGGCTCGCGTAACACGCGGCTGGGATGACGTATAACTACGCTTGACGCGGAGGCGGATCCATTAACTGTACAGGCTATGCGAGTACGGTTAAGGGCGAGCTGTATAACAGCGAGCGCCTGCTGCTGATGCGGCTGGCAGCTTTTCTAGCGGGCCATGGATGGCTTAGCTAGAAAAGACGCAGCGGCAGGACCCGTAGCGCGCAAACGATCCATTGTAGCACGAAAGCGATCCCTTAAATTCTAATGCAAAACAACCTAACCGATCAAATTTTGAATCCTAAAATTATCATCATCCCAAGTTTGAATATTTTTCAGCAGATTAACTATGTTGGCAGAACTACTAATCGCTGGCCAATTTTTACCCAACTCATCTTTATGCAACATTGCTGTGGCCATTAATAATTTAGGCTTGGGGTTCATCGGATCTGCCACTTGGGCTTGAGCAAAATAATCCAACGCCACATCGACATCACCTTTGAGCAGCTCTACGTAACCGAGCGCACAAATTGGTTCAGCATAATTCGGATCCAAATGTACTGCATTTAAAAATAAACCACGCGCGGCATCAAAATCAGTTTTATCCAAAGTTATGCAGCCCAGATTATATAATGCATGCGGATTGTTAGCTTCAATCGAAAGTGACTTATGTAAATAAGTTTCCGCGATTGCGCTATTACCTAGCGCGCGATAGCAAGCGCCAATCGCTGTAATAATATCATGGTTCGTAGGCGCGAGATTGATTGCTTTATCATATGCGCTTAAGGCGGCTGGTAGATTGTTCAGAGCAAAGTTGCATATACCTTGATAATAGTGTGGTTCAAAATATGTCGCAAATGCATCAATCCATTCATTAGCGTGTTCGAGAGCAATAGCTGCTTCATTAGCAAACAAATACGATACAGTGATGCCGCGCATAGCTAGATAATGGGTTGGCGATTCGCGTAGAATTTGATAATAAAAATCGATTGCTTCGTTATACTTGTTTTGCGTTAGATAAAAATGTGCAATATTATATTTATACTCAACTTTGTGATCGTCATATTTTAAAGCATTGAGAAGGGCATGTTCAGCGTCTGCAAAGTGTTTACGCTGCATTTCTATGTTGGCAAGAGTGGTATAAAATACAGCATTAGAGCTATCTAGACCTATCGCTTGTTTAACCAGTTGTAATGCGATTTCAAAGTTTGCCTTTTCTAATTCAATAACTGCTAGCATATGATGGGCTTCTGCATTCTTTGGATAGTTCTTTATTAAGAGCGCAAGAATTTCGGCAGCCTTATTATACTGACCTTCCTCTAAATATCTCAAGCCTTGTTCAGTTAGTTTCTTTTGCATAGTAGCATTATAGTTGTTTGATAATTATTGTGGTTGTTTAATGGGTAAAACTATAGTGAAGGTTGTGCCAACATCCACTGTTGATTTTACCTCCATAATACCGTGATGTTTTTGCACGATAATATTTTTACATACTGACAATCCTAGACCAGTGCCAATACCAACAGGCTTGGTTGTAAAGAATGGTTGGAATATTTGCTCCATAACTTTTTCTGTCATACCGGCGCCATTGTCGCTAATTTCTAGCGTTACTCTGTTATCTTGTGGTTCTAGTACAGTAATAGTTATATCTTTGCATGCTTGATCAGGCTTAATCGCCTGCACAGCATTTTTTATTATATTAAGAATAACTTGTTGTATTTCCATTGGGTTGCACTGTAGCATTAATGATTGTACGGCAAAGTTTTTTATAATATTAATTTGTTTGAAGTCGGCATGTTCTTGTAAACTAACATCAGTTGCTGCTAGCTGCAAACCATCGTTAATGAGCTCAATTAAATCATGTTCGAGCATTTCGACATTAGCGCGGCGTGTAAATTTTAACATGTTCTTAACAATACTAGAGGCACGTTCGCCAGCATCACGAATGCTGTCAAGGAATTTTAATATCTCACGTTTTTCTAAATATTCATGTTGTAGTTTTAGATCTAGGTTGATCTCTTGCGCCAATTTTTGATTGGACTCTAAATTTGGATCAATACGTCGTACGATATTTTGCGTGCTTTGCATGATTGAACCGAGCGGGTTATTGATTTCGTGAGCAACACCTGCAATTGATGCGCCGACTGAGGCAAGTTTTTCAACCTGTGCCAAGTCAGCTTCATTTTTTACTTGTTCAGTAACATCGTCGATTCGAATCACAGCTTCGGCTGGAGTTACTGAGTGCACTGGGTATACGGTGATATTGTATAAGCGGCTGTCTTCATCGTGATGTTCACCAAGGATGGCATTCTTAAGTTGTTGAACTTTTTGCGTGCGAAATGCATCTTTGATCAAATCCAAATACGCATTGAAAATCGGATAAACCTTAGCAATATCATTCCCAATTGCATCGTTGATTTCAATACCAGTATCTTCCACCATGGTTTTATTCCAGCCACGTATAATGAATTTGTCGTCGACCGAAATTAAAGCAGATGGCATCGTGTCAAATATATTGGTTAGTCGATTTCTACTCTCAGCCAGTTTATCTTGTGCGGTGTGCAATTGTGTAGTCATATCATTGAATGTCTCAAATAGAGTATTGATTTCAGTTTTATGTCCACGGCGTGGAGTTTTGATGATAAGCTCGGCGTTCCAATCTCCAGATGCGATTTGCTTAATTGCGTCAGATAATTGCGCTAATGGCTTGGATACATAATAATAGCCAGCCCATAAAAAGAATATCCATAACGCAATAGTTTTAATCACCGCGTTTATAATAATTAATATGTAACTATCCTTAACCTGTTCAAAGACTATTTTGTTGCTAGAATATAAATACATTTTACCTATTATGATTTCGCGTTTTAAAGCATCAACATGGTAAATATCAAATTGGTCTGGTATTAAGCGCATAAAGGTATCATCATAGGGCTGGCGTTGCTTGTTAGTCGGATTTACATAGAACATTTTACCTTCATCATCTTCGATCAAACCCCATTCCTTGTCTGAAAAACCTGGGATGGCTGCGGTTTGTGCCATTTGCAGTTTGATTCCAACGATGTATTTGTTGGTATATACCCCTTTCAAGATTGTATCTAATTGCGCGCCATTAAATTCCCAAATTGCTTGACTTAAACTATCGTGCACCATTGCTTGAATATTTTGTAAAGCTTCCAATGTTTGATTTTTGGAAAATTCATATTCAAAATCCATGTGTGCAAGGGTAACTATTACCGTTAAGAATAAATATATTGAAAACACCACCACCAACAGACGACGAATAATCGAATGTCGCAGCTGATAGGCTATGCGTTTTAACCGCAACCTAAGTTGTTGATATTGGCGTAGAGCAATCATAGGGGTGAATCACCATATGTCGTGCACAAAAATAATCTTAGTCATATTACTCAATTTAGAGCATAAAGCCACATTTGTATATGGATTTATAGATTGGTCAGCTGGGTTTATTGCAATATTTTTCTCATCTGTGTACATTCAAATGACGATATTAACTGGGTGAGATAGTTATGGGCCTTAGCATGGATACAAAACGTAATATAGGGTTTTATAAAATTGATGCAGATAAATATGCCTCTTTAATCGAATCCGCGATTAATGATTATAAAACCGCATTAAACACCGTTAAACAACAAACTGTACATACATGGCATAACTCGATTCAACCGTTAGAAGAGGCCGCTGAATATTTGGATCGGTTGTGGGGGCTGCTAGATCACGTTAATAACGTGGCGAATACCCCAGAGATCCGTAGCGTATACGAGTCTTTGTTACCATTAATAACCAATTTTCACACTGATATTATGCAAGATCAGCAGATCTATAATATTTATTTGCAGCTCAGCACTAGTGAAGAGTTTGCGCAGCTTGCACAAGAGCAACAAACAATTATCAAAAATGAACTACGTGATTTTAAATTGTCCGGTGTTGCATTAG
>CAYPGU010000051.1:0-11799 GCA_964409995.1 uncultured Legionellaceae bacterium
GTACTAGACGCAAAACGAAGAAAACCAAGAATGTGTATTCCGCATGGACACATTTGCGGTTAGCATTAGCGGCAAGACGCTTACAGAAAAAAATCGCCGCATTTGCCAACTCAAAAGCAGTTAAAACATACCAAGGTATGACAGCTGCGCAACAACGCAAAAAGATTCAACAGGAACTTACCAAAGTTTCAAGATTTTTGCGTACCAAGACCACATCTAGCATCGACACTAAGCTTAAAGCTCTGAAAAAGCAAATTGCTAAGCGTTTAAATGTTCCTGTTAGCAGCACTAAAGCTACTAGCCCAGCAATTAAACGTTTAACAGTTAAGCGTCGTATGGTTAGTAAGTCGAAAAATGTACCAACTTTAGTAAAAATTGCAGCTGCTCTAAAGCTTGCAAGTTTTAAAAACCCTAAAGTTGCAAAACGAGTTAAAGCTCGTCGTACAGCTACTAAAGTTAAGCGAAAAGTAAGAACTGCAGTAAGAAGAACTCGTGCTAAAGCTCGAATTACTCGACGCATTACCACTGGTGTTTCTACTGCACAGTACAAGCAATTAACTCAAACTCTCAAGAAGGAAATTCAACGTTTGAAACAACGTAATACCCTAATGAGAAAGTTAGTAGCAAAATTCCGTACTGAAGCTACACAAATGCAGCGTCACTACGGAACCTTGAATACTGCTAAACCACGTTTACGTGTAGTAAGCAGCAAACAAGTGGGCAAGGATGTATCAAACATTATTCGTTTTAGCAATGCATTAAACAGTGCATTTCCAAAGCAACGTAAGTTTGGTTAATTAGCCCAGTCTTTAAAAGGCGTACAATGTACGCCTTTTTTTATTCTACAAAGTCAGGCTTGGTGCAATATCACTTTGGTAAGACAGAAGCTCTGGCTCTTCTGTTCTATCTACAGAAAAGAACAGAGGGCTTGTTATTAGCCCCCTGGGGCGTTTTAAATTCTCAATGCTTTGATTCAAGTCTGTAATGCCATTACGGCGCAGAATAGCCTCTATAGCGTGTTTAGCGGCACGTGCTTTATAGCTCACATACATATCACCTATTAAATTAAAGCTGAGTTTATATGCGCTTAGATCTGTTAACTCATCCAGCACCTTTGATATCTCAATCAAATCTGCAGCTGTGTATTCTTTGATTGAGCCTATCAATTTAGGAACTTGTTTTATCAACTGCAATAAATGCGCATTACCATCAAAATCAAAGCGATCAACATCAAATTCGCGTAGTAATCTGTAGATTTCTACTTTTTCTGGAAAACTGAATATATCTGAATCAGCTTTTGACTCGTAATAATCTGCAATTGCTTGCAAGGCAAAGTGCCCTGTTAAGGGCAGACCTTCTTTCATCACTTTAATATTACCGATTGGATAACCAAGCTTATTCGCTAATTCCTTATGCAGTAAAAACACTACAATATCACGCCCGGTTGACTTGTTTAAATCTAATACCGTTGGTACTTTTAATATTGTACTGTTTAACTCTAGAGCACGGTCAGTAATTTTTTGTTCAGTAGCTTGGCCAAATAGTTTCCTCATGTTTATAACTTGCTCTTTGGTTATATCTGCACCAAGTGCTAACAACAAGATCAATGGTTCAGCTTTCTTATATGTTATAGCGAGTTCAACAGGAGTAAAGCCCCGTATTGGTTCTCGCATTATGTCTGCTCCGGATTGAAACAATTTATACATTAATTCTGGCGAGTTTTCGATAATCGCCGTTCCAAACGGGGTAATACCATTTCTAGTTCTATATTCGATTGGGACATGATGATCTAGTAAGTAATCGATCTCTTTTGCATCATTAAGAGCCACAGCTTCGTTTAACTCAGTATCGTCATTAAGGTTCCATGGTATATATTTATACCCTTGATCAAATAGTAGATTTAATACATCATAATCATTATACCTAGCTGCCAAATGAAAAATGTTTCTGTGTTGCAGAACAGCTCTTTTATAGATCGGATCTTGCATAGCTGCTTTAGAGTAATCAATTGGATCTGGGTACTTCGGCTTTGGCTCAGAAGCTAAATCACTAATCGTGATACGCAAAGCTAAATATCGGTTTGATTTGCATTGTTTTGTTAATGATGCAAAAATTTGACTGCTTAGTTTTTTTGCATCCGATACTTCTTGCGGCCCTAGCTTGCTGAATGAATCGTAAAAATGTAAGATCCCACCCATTTTTATAAAACCTACCACATGGAATCCATTATCAACCCGCACCATCTTATTGTCATGGCAATATGCTTGAATAAATTCAGCTAATTTATTCTGCGTATAAACAAATGTAAGTGCAAACTCTTGTGCTATAGGTTGTCGATTAAAATCACTAAATAAAAAATTCACGCTACCTGACAAGTTATCTTGCCGTGTATTTTCAAGCAAATGCTGTTCGTTATGTAAAAAGCTAATTATGTTGATCAAACTTTCAAGATAGCTATCTTCTAAGGCTTGGCTTTCATCAAAATTTTGCGGATCCCAGGTGCTAGCATATTCAATATGCTTGATAAACTGGCGCTCTCGATTCATTCTTTTGCTATATAGCCAGTATGCCTCTAGACCTGAACACATCCCATATAGCGAACCAAACGGCAAAGTATAGTCAATGCTTACACCAGGTATTCTTGCCGCGAGTAATTTTTCTCGTTTCAAATCAAGATATTTGTCTATTGTACGCAACAAATTCTTTTGATTATGATCAATAGATTCATCTACAACAGATGTATATGCTAGTCTAGGGTGTGACATCGTTTAGCCCTTCCTAGATACTAGGTTTACGTGCTTCATTTGAAATTCCTTTTTGTGCAATACGCAACTCTTCTGACTCTGCGGCTTTATCACCTAATTTAGCAAAAAATATCTCGTGACCTGTAGATTCTTTACGTAATTTTTCTTTCAAAGCCGAGGCTTGATCTAGAAGCCGTTTTTCTAAATCAGACAACCGTGAATTTAGTTTACCATCAGGTTCCTTCCCTGATTCAAACAGTAGATCACGGTAAGTGTCAAATAGACTTTTAAATTGAACTAGTTGATCGATGGAATTACCTTTATAAGCACTAAACATCCCTGTCTGACGTGTAGGATACATTTCATTCCAAGTTTTAGTTATTGTGACTAAATGTTCCTTTATAAACATAACCAATGGATTTTCATCCACTATCTTTTGAGCAAATTTTTTCAGTTCATCAAAAGCAGCATTTATATTTTTTTTATCTCGACCTTCGATTGCTAAATATAGCGCATTAAATAACTCACTTTTTTCTTTCTGAACAGGCAAAGCATCCTCCACCCCTGCAATCAGCGCTTGCTCTCTATAATTCCTTTCGAATTCATTATTAAATGATAATGGTATATTTTGTTCGTGTGAAAATTTTGCAGGATTACGTTGAATATCATCTATTTCCCGGCTTTCAATTCCAATTTTTTCTGCAGCAACGCGCCAAAATTTAACTGTGCTGTCTGATTTTGGCTCTATACCCAGAACCTGCGCATTTTTTACAGCTAGATAAAATGCCATTTTAACTCCGGCAGGCAAATCTTTCTGAGAGTTAATTTGTGTTACGTCATTTACTTCTTTATTTGGATCTGTAATACATCGCTCGACACCTCTTTGAACTTCATCATCAACATTTAAACCATATTTTTTTTGCAAATCATGCAAAATAGGATTATTTGTTAAATATTCTTTATATACATTTTCTCTTGCTACGGTATATTTATCAAGATTTATTTCCTTATCTTCAGGTTTGCAAAAATCTTTGTCGTTAGCAAACTTTTGTAAGTTTTTTAAGCCTTCCAACATGAAGGTAGCAAAAACATTTGTGAAATTACTTCTAACTCGTTCGCTTAATTTTTCAGTACAGCGGAATATTTTATATGAGTCGGCATTAGCATCGATATAACCTTTATCAATGGCTTTATCAAATATTTTATGCATTGCGTCAGAACTTGGCAGATCCATCCCACCAACTACACTAGCTAACGTCAAACAAGACTTAACTTCATCCGAATCAAAAGGTTTATTTTCACCTAAAACCAAACGATAGAACAGTTTATCTAGCAGTACTTTAATTGCCTCTCTTAATTCTTGGCTTTCCAAGTCTTCAGTGTGACGTGGACTTAGATCAATTCCCCGTGGCTGCACAACAACACTTTTTTCAGCTTTAGCTAAATATGCACCCCTGATTTGTTCTTCGATGAAGATACGAACTCTATGAACCAGCTCTTTTTCATCTGGGGTGAAGATCTTGGATTCTGGTGTTTCTAATATGGCTAAACTGCTTAAAATAGTATTACGTTTTGCCATCTCTGCGCGCCAAATGGATTCTTTCAATTCAAGCTGTGCTTGGGTAGCTTGTAACTGTTTAGCCTCACGGCGCTTATTGCCACTAAATACACCAGCATCGCGCGAAGTAGCCGTAGCAGCCCCGCTGGTTAAGCTAGCTTCTTTTTTACGCAGCCGTTCAATGTCTCTTGTAAGAGTTTTGAGTGGATCTCTACCTAATAAGCGGTCAAGTACTCCAGACACCTAATTTTCCTCACATTCCACGATGTATTATATTTGACTGTGGATTTGTATTTTAGTTCTAAGGGCACACGAGCTCTATTTAGCTAATAAATTGCGTAATTCATGGATGATTTTCTCGCGCTGTAATTTAATAGAAGCTAGTTCATTAAATAGTTGCGCCTGCAGCTTTTGGATTGAAAGTTGGGATTGTTGTAACTGCACCTTATATTTCGATAGCTGCGCTTCTAGCACGCTTATTTTGTCTTGATGCGATAGGCTGTCATCAGTGGCTAGATTGTGTAGGCGCCAATTATTGATATATTCAGGCAATTTCAGCTCTAGTTGCTCTGTAGTCCACTGCCCGTGCAGTAAAGCAGCTTTTTGTACTGATTTTTTAGTAATTAGTTGGTGATGAGCATAAAAATTATCGCAGATGCTTACGATAAGCTCGTAGAATTCATCTATAATTTCTGCCGCCATTTTCAAATTCCTGCTTAAGCTGCACCCTTTGTCATACCGGTCGCGTGTTACGCGAACCGGATCTAGATCCCCGATAAATGCTGCGCATTTTCGGGGATGACACTTTTGATGACAGCTTTTAAATAAACCGTGTATATGTACAGTATAGTTAGCTACTCATATCCTTCCAGCGATCTTAAGCTTGTAGGTCGGCTTTTTTTGTGGTAGTATTCAGTCGCCAAACATAGATTATTCAAAGGCTTACACGAAATAAAGCCAAGGGCAATTGAGTTGGCAGGGCAATTGTTATATATTCGCACTTTCGCAACCGGCGAAGTAACCAAAGGACACATATATGAGTATGAGCGCGGTCACTTTACAGAATACTATTTCTTGGGACGGGGCGAAATTAAAGCCTAGTCTTTTTGTTCTTGGCCTGGCACTCAGCTTGTGGTTCATACCCGCTCCAGCCGGACTCACTGTCCAGGCTTGGCACTTGTTTGCGATCTTCATTACTACAATTATATGCTTTGTTGCTAAACCACTGCCAATGGGCGCGGTAGCAATCCTCGCCATTTCTGCGTGTGTTTTTACTAACACGCTGACCATGGAACAATCTTTATCTAGCTTTAACTCGAAAACAATTTGGTTAATTGTAACTGCGTTCCTATTAGCACGCGGTTTTATTAAGACTGGTTTAGGTGCACGCATTGCCTATTATTTTGTGTACTTCTTAGGTAAGAGTACCTTGGGTCTGGGTTATGGCTTGATGTTTACGGAATTTTTACTTTCACCGTTCGTACCAAGTAATACTGCACGCGGCGCTGGGATCATTTATCCTCTAACCACTTCGTTGGCTAAAGAGTTTAATAGCGATCCGGAAAAAAATACGCAACGCAAAATGGGCGCATACCTAGTAACGGTTTGTTATCACACCAATCTAATTACTAGCACGATGTTTATTACTGCGATGGCGGCCAACCCATTAATGGTATCTTTTGCACAAGAATTCGGTGTTAATTTAACCTGGTTGTCTTGGGCAAAAGCGACGATTGTACCTGGCTTGATCAGCCTTGCAACCTTACCGCTCATTATTTATTTAATCTATCCACCAGAAATCAAAAAGACTCCTGGCGCGAAAGAATTTGCAACTGAGAAATTAAAAGCGATGGGGCCAATATCTTTCTATGAAAAATATATGCTCAGCACGTTTGGCTTACTATTGTTCATGTGGGTTTTCGGTGAACATGTTGGAATAGATGCTACCAGTGCGGCATTCTTAGGTTTAGGTTTGTTGTTAATTGGTGGCGTATTAACTTGGGAAGATATTCTGCACGAGAAATCAGCCTGGGATACTTTTATCTGGTTACCAGTTCTATTAACTATGGCTTCATTCTTATCTAAATTAGGTATGATTGCATGGTTTAGCCAACACATGAGCACTTTAGTGATTGGATTATCTTGGCCAGCAGCTTTGGCAACCTTGTTAATAATGTTCTTCTATTCGCATTATTTCTTTGCTAGCTTAACTGCACATGTAAGCTCTTTATATAGTGCGTTTACTGCGGTAGCGATTGCAACCGGTACACCGCCAATGTTGGCCTGTTTAATGTTCGCTTTTGTAGCAACCTTAAGCGCATGTACAACACATTATGGTACTGGTTGTGGTGTTGTCTACTTTGGTACCAATTATGTACCGTTCTCAAGATGGTGGGGCATTGGTGCATTTATGGGCTTTGTACACGCAATAATCTGGTGTGGAATTGGATTGTTGTGGTGGAAATTCATCGGTATTTGGTAATTATGCTGCGAAGATTCCCGGATTGTTTAATCCGGGAATCATCTAAATTTTTTGTTATGCTTTCTTCTTAAACTTGCCACTCAATGTGATAGGACTCATTGTAAGCTGTTCTCTTGGAGGATCCCCAACTGGAGGTGTGAACGGCGTTGCAGTTCTTGAAGATTCTTCCGATCCACCAGGCAATGAAACTGGGCTAGTATTCTCTAAATTACGATTGCTACTCGCAGCCCATGCGAATAATTGTCTTGGCGAAGTACTGCTCAAGGTTAAAGAAATACGCCGCCCAAAGGTTGCGCTTTTCGTAGGTGAAACATTTTTGCTTGCAGGCTCATCAGACGCAGCAAATGTAGGCGAAGATGGCGTAAATGAAGGTAGTTTCCATAATGCAGATGATGGTCGCGCAAGAGTTGCTGTTGGTTCGATATACTCATTAACATAATAATTATTCGCAAATCGCTTCTGCCTGATAAAAATAGATATAGCATCCAACGCTGCACCTGATCTACCGGTTCTAATATAGCGACCGTCGCGGGTTTGCTCAGCGCCATAACCATACAACATATCAAACCCACTGACATCAATAAGGGGTAACTCACTTAAATCAACATCTAGCCTAAGCTCCCATACTCCAAAAAATACAGTTCCAAACCAAAAGTTTCGACGACTTGCTGCGTCAGTACAGGCAAGTTGAATATTAAACTGATCAATCCTGACAAAATCATTATTATTTGTTCTTCGATCTACTTGCGTACACGCATAATCATATAATGCATATAGAATGTCAGCCATTGAAAGGTTCGTTTGGAGTTTCATCTTTATCACCTAAATTTTTATTGGAAAGTCACAAAAGTAAAGCGAGCAGCAATATAACATAACTAAGTTACTAACACAAGAATTACAGGAATTTACAGTGTAATTACACTATTTTAATCTTAGCAAAGCCTTGAAATTTAGCAAGTGGCCATATAAAATGCCGACTCAATAATTCCAGCAGTCAATAGTAGTAACCAAATGACAACTAAAAATAATAAAGAAATTCAAGCTCTATGGGTAAATATATTAGCCTTACGCGGTTTAATTGAAAATGTTCGGAACAAACCAGCGTCAATTAAGGCCCATAGCAGCATAATTGCCAGCAAGCTAAGATTAATTGTTAAAATTCCATCAATACATTCATTACATTCTGTTGCAGATGTTACTTCAATATACGCAACCTTAAACACTATTTCGCAATTCGTGGCATCAGCGAATAACAAAGCTGGCTGGGGAATTATTGACGATTGCAGCTTGTTTGCTATAAATCTAGTTGCACTATTTAATCAGCTCTTGGACGGGATTGTAGCCAGGAAAACATATTATACTATACATTTAAATATTGAATTTATCAGATTTATTGCACATTTCCCCAAGTACTATCCATCGCATATAAGCTCGACACATAAGATTGCAATTAGAATAATTATAGGCGACCTACTCTTAAGCTTAGGTTTATCTGAAGAAGATGAGAATAGCTCAGTTAAGTCTAAGTTATTTTATTCTTGCTTGGTTCTGTTCAAACTATATCCGGAGATTACAACAACTATTGCTCTAGAACTTTTATCTCACAATAGAAGATATAAATTTGACCCAATCGATAAAAGTAAATTTTCCAGCAATATTCTAAAACTAATCGTGGAATATTTGATCGGCAACGATAAATTAGATGCACATGCGTTGGTAAAATACATGGCGGTTAATCACAGGATTGATCTATTTGAACGCGCTATTTTTGAAAAAATTCTATTGCGATCATTTGTTAGCGGCAAGCAATTCAACTCTTCTCTACTTATGTCAATATATAAATATAAACTAGCTTTCGTACAATTATCACATCTTAAACAGCAGTTAGAAAAATTTGCTAACCAATACTTATGCGGATATATACCTACTCAATTTGCTGATTCAGAGAAGGTTTTAGCGTTATTAAGCAGTTCACAAATTAAGTGTTTGGCGCTAATGCGCTTACACCATGGTGCGCAACCAATTGCACCAGAATTGGTGAAAAACATTACCTATGCTTTACAAGCATTGTTGTTAGAACCAATTCGTACTCCTGTGCGGGAAGATCTTGTAGCTAGACGATTGCAGCAACTAATACTGAGCGCTATATGCGCTGAAAAATCTCAGGTTGATATGCGTGTAATGAGTTTGTGCCATCTTCCAAATACAAGCGGTGTCAGCATATGTAGCGATTTCGTATTGAGCATACAAACAGATAAAAGAGGAGCCTGCTTCTTGATCGATAATTCCATGGATTCTAGAAACTTATATAATCCAATTAGCTTCAATGAAGCAGCAAACTATATAATTTCTCGCTCACATAAAACACGTTCTAAAGCAATCAGAGATCTTGGCTTTGAAGTAACTGAGTTATTTATTGTGCCAGAACTTTCTAAGCAAGATTTTACTCATACAGTTTTAAGACGGTCAATCACTCCTGTGTATTTAGAAGGCACCAAGAACAAGCCATCACCAGCATCACCCTACAAACGCGCATATTCATATCCGCAGGATGGTGTAAGCTTAGATCAAATTACAACCGATGTGCCTTATCTACGCTTGATTTAGAGCAAATTAAGCTTCAGTATCCATAGTTGTCAAGCCTTTAAAATCCCAGAGCTTGCGATCCATTAATTGACTTGGTTGCACATCAGAGATAGCGTGCAAAATATTTGATGGTACTTTGGGGTTCTCTGCGGCCAACTCTCGGATCAGTCGTTTAATCTTAACTCGCGTTAAATTTTGCTGCGATCCACACAAATTACACGGAATGATAGGATAATTTTGTTGTGCTGCAAATTTAATTATATCTGTTTCCTGACAATATGCTAATGGCCGGATCACGATGTGTTTCTTATCATCGGAAAGTAATTTAGGCGGCATGGACTTAATCTGACCGTTATACAATATAGACATTAGCAAGGTTTGAATTAAGTCGTCGCGATGATGTCCTAAAGCAATTTTATTGTAACCATGCTCTGCGGCGTAACTATAGATTATACCGCGCCGCAAGCGTGAACAGAGTGAACAATAAGTCTTACCTTCGGGTAATTTATCTGTAACTATTGAATATGTATCGCGAGTCAAAATTTCATGCGCTATTTCACGCTCTTCAAGATAGGCGCGCAATTTACTATCATCCCAACCAGGTTGGGCTTGATCTAGAGTAAAAGCAAATATCTCAAATTTAATTTTGGCGCGTTGTTGTAATTTGCGTAACAAGGTTAGCATCGTAAAAGAGTCTTTGCCGCCTGACAAACAAACCATTACGCGATCACCCTGCTCAATCATTTTGAAATCTGCAATTGCTTTTCCAATATAATTGAGTAATTTTTTTTCGACTTGTTCGGTTTGTTTGGGACTAAGCGAACGTTGCACCTCTAAATTTATTGTACACTCAGACACAATTTACCTCTTGAGTTGTTATTATTTTTTGTGAATTAATAGAATTATTAAACAGCAATTTTGCAAACTTGCCTGATGCCGAATGTAGTTGCGGCTTGAAAATCCGCATATCGCCAATAACCATCAAACGTTGTTTAGTATTCGCAACCATGTTATCCAACATTTCACTGCCCCGATCAAAGCAATATGGACCAGCATCCTGAGCTGAATAAACAGGCAAGAACACGACTGTGGAATATTTATTGAAAGATGGCTCTTGAATCATTAACACAGGAATATTTGCAATACGCGCATCGAGTAAAGCTTCAGCAATCTGATGCGCTTGCCCGCTGAATGTTGTATAAATTGCCAGATCACCGATTAGGTGTTGATTTTTTTCTAACCAGGCCAACAATGTTATCACTTCGGCAGAATTAATCATACTGCCAAGATAATTCTCTGAATTAGAAACCACGTCAATAAATTCATAACTAATTTCATTAGTATTGTCTGCGCTAAATATCTGATCTGCCTCGCGTCCCTGCGCAGCCAAATTCCATAAATTACCTACCGAACCAGCAACCCCATCAAACTGCAAATCTTCAAACTCTTCATCACAACTTGCCAAATTAAACTGTTTTGCTAATTCATAATCAAGCTGCACAGAGAAGCGCGGCACACATAGAGGATTGTAATTGCCAAATATTAAAGCGCGCTGGCATTTTCCTAGCAACTCACCAGCCAACATAGGCGAAACTTGTTCCGCATGTTCAACTATCAGTAAATCTATTTTATTTGGAGTACGGCTTAAAAATTCATCGTAACCGTTATTATATTTGAAGGCTAATTGCCAATATTGTTTGACGGCCAGCAAAACGTTGTGCCAAATTTGCTGTGGTATTTGCTGGGCTATACCAACCATGTCAGTCGCAATTAATTTCTGCTCAATACTCCATTGCAAACACTTTTCGCGCACAATTGAAGCTTGTAACAAATCATTTTCAACTTGATGCAAAGCATCACCAACAAAACGTTCAGTATTTTCGGCGCGACGCTTTTTATCCAGCATAATATCGTGCATTTGTTTTAATTTCATGCCTTGCACGTTTTGCCCAGGGAAATTTTGTTTAAAGAACTGGTACAATCTAAATAAACGCCTATTTTGCATACTTGGCACAAAATCAAACACGCTCGACCAGCCAGGAATTAAATCTAATTGGCGCAGCCAAATTGAAAACAAAACCTGAATATGTCGATTATGTACTTTTGCTTCTTTAAAATTTGCACGCAGCTGGCTAATGCGTGCATCAATACCACCCTTGTCAGAATATTTATCTTGTAATTGCTCAGTAATTTGTTGCCAATTATGTATTAATTGTTTGCCACGACTATATGAATTAAATTGTTGCATTAATTTATGTTGTGCGCCTTGTAAAGCAGTATACAGATCACCCCCATCAGCAACAGTTTCAACATTCAAATTTACACATTCAAAAATATTTGCATATTTTATCTCTTTACCTAGCGTCAACCAAACGATTTGTGGCGGCAGAGTTTGTTTCACACCGGCATCGATCCACGCCTCAATTATT
>CAYPGU010000052.1:0-11694 GCA_964409995.1 uncultured Legionellaceae bacterium
ACTGGTTTGTCTATATCACTATTACTGATTATATCTAGCACGTTTAGCTGTATGCGCTGCTACAAAGCTTGATTGTTCAGCAGCTTCTTGTTCTGCATTTACTCTACTAAGCATAGTTTCTGCCAATCGAGCAATTGTAAAACCAGTTAATATAGGTTCATTAGTTACATCTACCGGATCTTGATTGAAGGTTAGATTTATGCTAATTAGTCCGTTCTGATGGCTCTTCGTAAGAGGATTATAGTAAAATTGCGCCGCAATACTTGCTAATTTTTCATGGTACTGATCATCACTAGTACCTAATCTGGCACTTAAATAATTTAACAGCTGATCAACGCTTGCGACATTTTGTGCGGAAAGATTAATTACCAAAAGTTCAGTTAATTCCAGTAAAGAACTTAAAGAAAGCGTATTGGGGTGTTTTTCTAACTCATCCACAAGATACAGGGGAAACTTGTGGCAAATTACGTCAATAAAAGTTCTGTCTTGAGGGAAATGATGTTTCAAAAGATGTAATAAAGAGCGCTTTAAGGATGCATGTTGAATTTGCCGAAGGTCACTTTCTAGTTCTGCTTGAGTTGAATTGTCAAGTGAGCTTTCTTCGTCACTACTTTTTATGTTGGCACAATCTATCTCATTTATAAAAAAAGCATACAATAGTGCTGAATTTTCCGCAGCGTCGCATACTAATTTAGATAATTCATAAGGGCTGCATTGATCGAATATATAAACGTCATCGCATCTATCGACCATACCATCATGTACGCACTCTGCTTCTCTCTCTCCTTTAGCTTCGAGTACGGCATTAGCCCACTCTTGTGAATCGATTTTTGAGTTTTGCCAATATCTCCAGCTAAATTTTAAATCTAGTAGATCGTATAGTGGTTGCTTGAATCCTTTGTAAAACCAATGATCTGCATGTAAAAAGCTTAAAATGTACGAGTTATTCTCAACTAAAAATTTGCATACATCGTCATCTCTATCAAAGATAAGCTTATCGATGAAACTGTCAGTGTTCATCGGATGTAAATAATTGCATAATTCGTAATTGTTAAAGCGTAACAATGATCTGCCTGCAAATGTAGATACAAGTCCGTCCCAAAAATCTGCTACGAAATCTTGTTTAATTGTAATCATTTCGCTTGCAGTTAAGCTGTGGTCTGTTTCTGCATCAGCACGTCTAGTATTTTGTATGCTTTTATGTTGCAATTTTAAAAGTTCAGAAGCATAAAAGTTTCGTATATCTTCCATGGTAGATATCGCGAGTGCAGAATTATTTAAGTTTAATATATCAGAGCCTTGTTCTGTTATAAGCAACCAATGCGCTAAAGTTTTTCGTGGAAAGTATCTATCGTTCTCATCATCATTCGACAGTGGAGTTCCAGGTGCACTTTCATCATCTGCATCAGTACTTATAAGAGTAGAACTCATAGTTTCATAACTGATTTGTAAGGCTAGTTTGTACTCGTCAGCAGCAAGTATTTCTAAGTGGTTATTCTTAACCAACACATATGCTAGGCTATTGCCAGCATATTCACCATGTTCTACTATAGTGTTAACTTGCCCGTCTAAAGCATCTACGACTTCTTGATTGATTTCGTCATTTTCAATTGCGTTTATTATTTCTGATATTTGCATGTACATACAACATTTTGCCAAAATGAGCACGTATTGTAACAAATTATGCTGTTGCGGTCTATATAAAATTCAAATAACTTAGAGCTTGCAGCAAGCAACGAGTGGTGTTACAAGTAAAGTAGGAATTTAATCTTATCGGGTAAAATTATGGAAATATCGGCTATTGTTGTGGCAGGAGCCACTGGTGAACTAGGCAAGAGAATCGTGCAAGCAGCAATTGAGCGTAATGCTAAAGTTAAAGCGCTTGTTCGGCCTGGTGGCGGTGGCACACGCATAAACTTAGAAAGTGCTAAATCTACTAATTTAGAAATTGTCGAAGTAGATTATAACAATAGCTCAGCATTAGAAAAAGCATGCTCAGGTTCGCGTTGTGTAATTTCTGCTCTTGCAGGTTTGCAAGAAGTTGTAATAGATGCGCAAAAACAACTGCTGGATGCAGCCGTTTCTGCTGGCGTTGCTCGATTTATTCCTTCCGATTTTTCACTCGATTTTACTAAAACTCTGCCTGGCGGCAATAGAAATCTTGATATGCGTCGCGATTTTCACGCGTATTTAGCACAGAAGAATATTGCAGCGACATCGATCTACAATGGAGCTTTTACCAATCTTTTAATCGGACCAGCACCAATTATATTGTCTAAAATAAAGCGCATTCTGTATTGGGGAAATCCTGACCAAGCAATGGATTTTACTAGTATGGATAATGTGGCTGAGTTTACTGCAGCTGCAGCACTAGATAACGCTACTCCGCGCAGCTTACATATAGCTGGAGATACTCTTAGCCCGCGTCAAATGGCAGTGGTTTTAAGCGAAGTCACTGGAGAAAAGTATAAGTTGCTGCGGGCTGGAAGTTTGGGCTTACTTAGCAATATCATCAGTGTGACACGCGCATTAAAACCGGCAAAACGTGAGTTATATCCAGCTTGGCAGGGTATGCAATACTTGCGTGATATGGCCAGCGGCTTAGGAAAGCCGCAAGTTTTAGATAATAATCGATACCCCGGTATTAAGTGGCAAACAGTTTCTGAGTTTTTAATCAGTCATGCCACGTGAAATTACCAAGCAAGCTAATATTGTGCTGCTAATATTTTCAGTCGGTTTGAACTTGTTCTATTTGTGAAAAGTCACTCAGAGGTAGCAGCAGAGAGTGCAAGAAAACGCCTCAGATGATTTTAAAATGTTACTTAGCGCCTAAACCAGCCCTTGTGCCAAAAGAATATTAACAGCACTACAACTGTTACGGTCATGAGCCCAAGCGCAAAAGGATACCCGTACACCCAGTTTAATTCTGGCATGTTCCATGGCGATTTTGAGGTGTCAAAATTCATTCCATAAATGCCAGTGATAACTGTTAAAGGCATAAAGATAGTTGCCATCATAGTCAAAACTTTCATGATTTGATTCATTTTGTTACTTACGCTGGACAAATAAATATCCATCAAGCCGCTAGTACGTTCGCGATAGCTTTCTAAAATATCAATTAATTGAATAGTGTGATCTTCACAATCGCGTAAAAAGAATTTCATTTCGCTGTCAAATTTGCCAACTTCATTCAAACTACGAATCGCTTCACGTTGCGACCACATCGCACGGCGCAGCGCTAATAGATCATGCTTGTATTCATGCACGTTAATAATTATCTGTGAAGAAGGATTAATGATCGCGTCTTCTTCGATACGATCTAATTTAAAACCAAAAAATTCTAGAATCGGAAAGAAACTATCAATGATCGTATCTAACATCGCATAGGCTAGGTATTCTGCACGCAACAAGCGCTGCCGGCGCCCACCAGTTTTAATTCGATTATTCAGCGGCACCAAACAATTTGCTTGTCGCTGTTGAAAGGTAATAACGAAATTGCTTGACCAGAATATGCTTATTTGCTCCAGATATAATACTTCTTCGGCAATCGAAGGCATTTGGGTTACCGCAAAGTAAATGTCACCATAGGCTTCTACCTTAGGTCGTTGATGTATATTGACTACATCTTCCATAGCCAAAGCATGCAGGTTGAATACTTGTGCGATTTTGGCTAACTTATCCAGATCACCCAGCCCACAGACATCCACCCAAGTTACCGGATATTTACTTAAGTAATTTGGAATCTCGCTAAGATCAGTAATTTCTTTTTCAATTAATTCGTTTTCATCGTAAGACACCAATGTTACCCGAGTACCAATATCGACAAAATCCGGATGCGCAGTCAAAGTCCCGGGTGCTGCGCCCATTTGCGATTGATGATGAAAGACACGCGGTTGCTTGCGCTTGATCCATTTATCCATTGCACAAAGTATCCATGAACAACATTGTTAGCAAAATTATAATGCACTATGAATACTTTTGCCTGTAATCAGCGAATAGCTTCGCTTAGCAAAGTAAGCTATAATTTTTCAAGTACATAAATAATTGGTTAAAGGTCAGTGATATGTGGCAACATTATTATCCGATCCTAATGTTTATCATTATGGCGATGTTATTAGGTGTTGTACTAGTGTCATTAGGCTTGCTAATTGGGCCAAGCAAACCATCTAAAGATAAACTAGAACAGTACGAATGTGGTTTCCCGGCATTTTCCAGTTCGCGCATGAAGTTTGATGTGCGGTACTATCTTGTAGCGATTCTATTTATTATATTCGATTTAGAAATCGCATTTTTATTTCCTTGGGCGCTAGTAATTAAACAAACCGGTTGGGTGGCGCTGAATGCCGTGTTAATCTTTTTATGTTTACTAACTATAGGTTTTGTTTACGAATGGAAAAAAGGAGCCTTGGAATGGGAATAGATCAAATTTTACAACAAGGTTTTGTTACCACCACGGCAGATGAATTAATCAATTGGGCCCGCACTGGTTCGATGTGGCCAGTTTCTTTTGGTTTAGCTTGTTGTGCTGTTGAGATGATGCAAGCGGGCGCCGCGCGTTATGATTTGGATCGTTTCGGGGTAATGTTTCGTCCTAGCCCGCGCCAATCTGATGTAATGATCGTTGCTGGTACGCTGGTGAACAAAATGGCTCCTGCCTTAAGATTAGTTTACGATCAAATGGCTGATCCAAAGTGGGTCATTTCAATGGGTTCGTGTGCCAATGGCGGTGGTTATTACCATTACTCTTATTCGGTAGTGCGTGGTTGTGATCGAATCGTACCCGTAGATATATATGTGCCAGGTTGTCCACCATCAGCGGAAGCCTTAGTCTACGGCATTATTCAATTGCAAAACAAAATCAAACGCACCAATACAATAGCACGCAGGTGAACATGGCGAATACTGAACAAATAATGCAAGCATTGCAACATCGTTTTGCAGCTACAATAAAATGCAAAATTCAGTTTGATCAGATCACTTTAGCAATCGAAGCACACGATTTGTTAACTTGTGCCCAAGCGTTGCGCGATGAAACAGAGTTTCAATTCGATCAATTGCTAGATTTATGCGGCATTGATTATCTTAAGTATGGTGTAAGTGAATGGGCAACCGATTCTGCAACAGCCGAAGGATTCAGCCGTGGTGTTTTGAAAGATGGCTTTACTGAACCAGCTGCCAAGACACCCAAACCTTTAGCGCGTTTTGGCGTAGTGTATAATCTACTCTCTACCCCGCACAATCAGCGGCTAAGATTAAAAGTCATGCTGCCTGGTGATCCGCCGCGTATTAATACCGTAACTGATATTTGGCCGTCGGCGAATTGGTATGAGCGCGAAGCTTTTGACTTATACGGAATTTTATTTGATAACCATCCAGATTTGCGCCGAATTCTAACTGATTATGGCTTTAGTGGCCATCCGTTTCGCAAAGATTTTCCATTAATTGGTGAAGTAGAGATGCGTTATGATGCAACACAACAACGTGTGATATATGATCCAGTGAGCATCAAGCCGCGTACTTTAGTACCCAAAGTAATTCGTCATGTTGCAACAGCAGAATTTGATCCAGAGAGTAAGGTTTAATGGCCGAGATTGCTAATTACAGTGTTAACTTTGGTCCGCAGCATCCTGCGGCACATGGTGTGTTACGTTTAATTTTAGAAATGGATGGCGAAGTTATAGTCCATGCTGATCCACACGTTGGATTATTACATCGTGCCACAGAAAAGCTAGCTGAATCTAAACCATACAACCAGACTATTGGCTATATGGATCGACTAGACTATGTGTCGATGATGTGCAATGAACATGCATATGTGATGGCGATTGAAAAAATGCTCGGTATTGAACCACCAATACGTGCACAATATATCCGTACCATGTTCGATGAAATAACTCGTATTCTTAATCATTTACTATGGTTAGGAGCGCATGCGCTTGATATCGGTGCCATGACAGTTTTTCTATATTGTTTCCGTGAGCGTGAAGATCTAATCGATTGTTATGAAGCAGTATCTGGCGCGCGTATGCACGCTACATACTATCGTCCTGGCGGTGTGTATCGAGATTTGCCGAACAAAATGCCGCAATATAAGGAATCACGCTGGCGTAATGCCAAGCAAACTGCGCAAATTAATAAAAATCGTGAAGGATCATTGCTAGACTTTATCGAAGATTTTACGCAACGCTTTCCAAAATGTGTCGACGAATATGAAACTCTGTTGACAGATAATCGAATATGGAAACAACGTACGGTTGGTATTGGTGTTGTGCCTCCAGAGCATGCATTAGCTTTAGGTTTTACTGGTCCAATGTTGCGTGGTTCAGGAATCGCTTGGGATTTGCGCAAGAAACAACCTTATGCAGCATATGATAAGATGGACTTTAAAATTCCAGTTGGTACGAAAGGCGATTGTTATGATCGCTATTTAGTGCGCGTCAATGAACTACGGCAGTCAAATTCTATAATCAACCAATGTGTGCAGTGGTTACGTAACAATCCTGGTCCAGTAGATGCGAGTGATCATAAAGTAGTTCCGCCCAAGCGCGTAGATATGAAAGAAAATATGGAATCATTGATTCACCATTTTAAATTATTTACAGAAGGATATTCCTTGCCTGTTGGTGAAGTTTATACCTCAATTGAAGCACCAAAAGGTGAGTTTGGTATATATTTGGTTTCTGATGGTGCGAACAAACCCTATCGTTTAAAAATTCGCGCGCCTGGTTTTGCACACTTATCAGCCTTTAATGTAATGGCTAAAGGGCATATGTTAGCTGATGTGGTTGCAATTCTCGGTTCGCAAGATATAGTCTTTGGCGAGGTAGATCGATGAGCAGCGCGAAAGTACAAACCTTAGTAAAAACATTAGCACCACAAATTTGTGCGGAAATCGATAAGATATTGGCTAAATTTCCGGCCAATCAACGTCAATCAGCAGTTATTTCTGCCTTAATGATTGTCCAACAACGCAACAAAGGATATTTAACCACCGAATTAATGGATCTTGTTGCCGAGTATATCGGTATGCCGCCAGTTGCTGTTTATGAAGTAGCGAGTTTTTATTCGATGTTTGATTTACAGCCGGTAGGACGCCATAAAATTTCCTTGTGCACGAATATATCCTGCATGCTACGTGGCAGTGAAGAAATAGCTGAGTATATAAAGCAAAAGTTGGCCATCAATTTCAATCACACAACTGCAGATGGTAAATTTACATTGCGTTCTGTGGAATGTATGGGTGCGTGCGGAGGAGCGCCAATGATGCAAATTGGCGATGACTATCATGAAAACCTAACTACGACTAAGATCGATCAGATCTTAGCTAACTTGGAGTAAATATGCAGATTAACCAAGTATGTTTTCGTAGTTTACATTTACCTCAGCCCTGGACTTTGCAGACATACCAAAGCATCGGTGGCTATGCAGTCTGGCAAAAAATATTAACTGAAAAAACACCACCTGAACAATTGGTTGAACAATTAAAATTATCTGCTCTGCGTGGTCGTGGTGGAGCTGGGTTTTCTACTGGATTAAAATGGACTTTTATTAAACGTGATACACCAGGTCAAAAGTACATAGTATGTAACTCTGACGAGGGTGAACCAGGTACTTTCAAAGATCGAGATATTTTACGTTTTAATCCACATCAAGTTATTGAAGGTATGGCCATCGGTGCTTATATCATGGGTGCAAGCGTTGGCTATAATTATCTGCGTGGTGAATATATCGAACCATTTCAGCGCATCGAGGCAGCTTTGGCTGAAGCGCGCGCAGCAGGTTTTATTGGTAAAAATCTGTTTAACAGCGGTTTTGATTTTGAATTATATAATTTGCAGGGCGCAGGCGCATATATTTGTGGCGAAGAAACTGCGCTCTTAAATTCAATCGAAGGAAAAAAAGGCTTCCCGCGTTTCAAACCACCATTTCCGGCTGTACATGGTGTGTATGGTTTGCCAACCACAGTAAATAATACTGAAACCTTTGCAACTGTGCCAGTATTGTTAGAGAAAGGTGGTCAATGGCACCTAGATCAAGGCACACCAAATAACGGTGGCTATAAAATTTTTAGTGTTTCTGGACATGTAACTAAGCCTGGCAATTATGAAATACCATTAGGTACGCCATTTACTGAGTTATTAGAATTAGCTGGTGGTATGTTAAACGGTAAAAAGCTTAAAGCTGTCATTCCTGGCGGTTCCTCTGCTCCGGTTTTGCCAGCGGAGATTATGTTAAACACAAATATGGACTTCGATTCATTAGCCAAAGCTGGATCTATGTTAGGTTCTGGTGCGGTGATTGTAATGGATGAGGATACCTGCATGGTGAAAATGTTGACCCGCATATCCGAGTTTTATTTTGAAGAATCATGTGGTCAATGCACACCATGTCGCGAAGGAACTGGTTGGATGGCGCGCATGCTAGAACGTATCTTGCATGGTGAAGGCAAGATGACAGATTTAGATAAATTAGATCAGATTGCAGCCAATATTATGGGCCGCACCATTTGTGCACTCGGTGATGCAGCGGCAATGCCGGTGCGGAGTTTTATTAAATATTTTCGATCAGAATTTGAGGCTTATATTCCAAAGTAAATTATGGCTAAAATTGAAATTGATGGCGTGACAGTTGAAGTCGAACCAGGAACTACAATAATCGAAGTAGCAGATCGGATTGGTATTCCTATACCACGTTTTTGCTATCATCGAAAATTATCTGTGGCAGCAAATTGTCGTATGTGTCTAGTGCAAGTAGAAAAAGCTCCCAAAGCACTTCCTGCTTGTGCAACGCCAATTGCAGATGGTATGAAAGTCTGGACGAAATCCAAAGATGCAGTCGCGGCGCAACGCGCAGTTATGGAATTTCTATTAATTAATCACCCACTAGATTGTCCAATTTGTGATCAGGGCGGTGAATGCGAATTACAAGATGTATCAATGGAGTATGGGCGTGATGATTCGCGGTATGATGAACCAAAACGGGTCGTATTAGATGAGGACCTTGGGCCTTTAATCTCTACTGAAATGACGCGTTGTATTCAATGTACTCGTTGTGTACGTTTTGGTGAAGAAGTGTCTGGCGAAAAGGAGCTTGGTGCAACTGGTCGTGGTGAATATCTAGAAATTCGTACTTTTATTGCTCAAACTATGAATTCAGAAGTATCCGGTAACGTAATTGATTTATGTCCGGTTGGTGCTTTGACCTCCAAACCGTACAGGTTTAAAGCACGCGCTTGGGAGTTAAGCGAAAAACCAAGTATTGCACCCCATGACTGTATTGGGTCGAATGTGTTTTTACATATCTATGATCGCAAGGTTTTACGTGTGGTACCTAAAGATACAGATCGCTTAAATGAAGTATGGCTGTCGGATCGAGATCGCTTTAGCTACCAGGGATTAGTACATGACGATCGTTTACGTAAGCCATTATTGCGTAAGCAAGAGCATTGGCAGAATGTGCCTTGGGTTGAAGCGTTAAAATATGCCCTAGCTGGTTTGAAATTAAGTCTAGAAAATTTTGGTGCAGAACAAGTAGGGGTGTTAGTTTCACCCTGCGCGACGACCGAAGAATACTATTTGTTACAAAAGTTTGCGCGTACTTTTGGATGTAAGAATATTGATCATCGCTTGCGACAGCAGGATTTTAGTGCGCAAGAGCACGATTCTGCTTATCCAAATTTAGGCATCGACTTTTACCAACTTGAACAGCAAGATACGATATTAATTATTGGCGCGAATTTAGCAAAAGAACAGCCATTAGCTAGCATGCGGATCCGCAAAGCGACGTTGCGTGGCGCGAAAGTCTGCGTGATTAACCCAGCTGATTATAGTTTTAATTTTGCCCTCAGCGCCAAATCTATTCCTTCCGCTGGCAATATCCTTGCCTCTTTGGCTGGTGTTGCTCTAGAATTAATCAAGCTGCGCGCGGTGAACGTTAACGAATATGCTGTAGAGCAGAAATTATTTGCTGCAATATCTCCCACCAAACAAGAACAAGCAATTGCGCAACAATTACACGTTGGCACAAAAGTGCAAATTATTCTGGGCCAATTTGTGCAACAGCATCCGCAAGCTGCGAATATTTATGCCATCGCAAATCTGATTGCCAAATTGGTTGGTGGCCATAGTGGCTATTTTTCTGAAGGAGCGAACGCAGCTGGTGCTTGGTTAACAGGTTGTGTGCCACACAGACGTTTAGGTTCGCAAGCAGTTGAAAATCCAGGCAAGAACGCGCTCGAGATGTTGCAAACTCCATTACGTTGTTACATTTTGTTCGCAACAGAGCCGGATTTTGATACTTTACTCGGTGCGCAGGCCTTAGAAACCATCAAACAGGCTGATTTTGTAATTGCACTTAGTAGCTATCAAAGTAAAAGTTTATTAGAAATCGCAGACGTAATTTTACCTATTGCAACCTATGCTGAGAATACTGGCAGCTTCATCAACATCGATGGCACACGGCAAGAATTTAAAGCTGTGATCGATCCGTTTGGCGAAAGTAGGCCAGCATGGAAAGTTTTACGTGTGCTCGGAACACTCGCTGAATTCGCTGGCTTCGAGTATGAAACGATAGACGAGTTAATGTTTGAAGTGCAACGTGAGTTGCAGCCATACTTCCTACGTGATACTGGCACTTGGCCTTGTCGACCCGTGGCTCCATTCAAAACAAATAATCAATTTATACGCTTAGCCCCTTGTTCTTTATATGCGTTAGATGGAATTACCCGTCGGGCTACAGCTTTACAAGCAACTCAGGACGCAATTGCAGTAGCCACTTGCCAAATGAACTCGAAGCATGCATCGGACTTGCAATTAATGCACGGTGAATTGGTAAGCATAGTTAGTTCAAATGGGGCTTGCAAATTACCACTGCAAATCAATGATCAAGTTGCAGACAAAACGGTAATAATCTACCAGGCACATAAAGATACTTTAAAACTTGGCTTGCCGTATGAATTAGTGGAGGTAACAAAGTGCTAGAGTACCTCACAACTTTTGTATACATTGCAATCTTGATTGTAAGCTTAATTGTGACAGTCATTTTATATACCTATTCAGAGCGCAAATTAATTGGTTTTGTGCAAGATCGGATTGGACCCAATCGGGTTGGACCAATTGGTTTGCTGCAACCAGTTGCTGATGTTGTAAAATTACTGTTGAAGGAAGTAATTCGCCCCAGGCATGCAAATCTGTATTTATTTATTGGCGCACCAATTCTAGCACTAGCTCCAGGTCTTGCGGCATGGGCCGTGGTACCGTTTGCACCACATGTTGTGTTGGCAGATATTAACGTCGGTTTATTATATTTATTTACCATGACTTCTGTTGGAGTGTACGGGATCATAATAGCAGGTTGGGCATCGAATTCTAAATATGCATTATTAGGTGCTTTACGTTCCGCAGCTCAAATTGTTTCATATGAAATTCCGATGGGTTTTGCTTTGCTCGGAGTAATCATGGCTGCCCAGAGCTTGAATCTAACTGAAATAGTATTAAAACAGCAAGGCGGCATTACACACTGGTATTGGTTACCATTATTACCTTTATTTGTAGTGTATTGGGTATCAGCGGTAGCAGAAACTAATCGTTCGCCATTTGATGTCTCGGAAGGTGAATCAGAAATTGTAGCTGGTTTTCATGTTGAATATTCTGGTATCCCTTTTGCGGTGTTCTTTTTAGCTGAATATATAAATAT
>CAYPGU010000053.1:0-11605 GCA_964409995.1 uncultured Legionellaceae bacterium
GGAGAATCCAAGTGGCGAAATAATCCAATGTGCCAAACGCCAACATCTGGGGACTATAGTGCCAGGAGATAGGGTACTTTGGCAAATGGATCCTGTCACCCAAAGTGGCGTGGTAGTCGCTATTGAGCCGCGCAGAAATATCCTATCTCGTCCAGATGCGCGTGGGGAGCTGCATGCGGTTGCCGCGAATGTAGATCAGATGTTTGTTGTTATCGCTCCAACTCCCCCCCCGCAAGCAACGACTATTGATCGATATTTGATTGCTGCCGAATTACAAAATATTCAACCGATAGTTGTGTTGAACAAAGAAGACTTATTACCAAATGATCCTTTGCAACCGATGTTACTAGAGTGGACACGAGAATACGCACGACTTGGCATTGAGACGATAATTATATCGGCTAAAAAGCAATTAAACATAACTGCTCTTACCGATAAACTAGCAAATAAAACCAGTGTTTTTGTCGGTCAATCTGGGGTGGGTAAATCTTCAATCATTTCATTGCTCTTACCAACTGAACAAATCAAAACTGGCGATCTGTCTGCACTTAATCAGCAAGGAAAGCATACCACGACGACTACTCGTTTATATCATTTGCCGGATAATAGTGGTGATCTTATTGATTCTCCTGGGATGCGCGAGTTTCCATTATGGCCAATGAGTGCGGCAGAATTAGCTAATGGCTTTGTGGAATTTCGCGCTTTGATTGGCGAATGCAAATTCCGTAACTGCATCCACCTCAAAGAGCCTAGCTGTGCATTGATAAACGCGGCTAATAACGGTAAAATTGCCCCTTTTAGGTTGCAAAGCTATCAAACAATCTTAGCTGAGATGCAGCAACAAAAACCATACTAAATAAGGATTAGATTTGCGTACTTTAACCCAACATTTACTGCCGCATCGTATCATCGCGAAGATCGCTGATTTATCCGCAAATTGCAGTGTGCCATGGATCAAAAATTATTTAATTAATTATTTTATCAAACGTTACCCAGTAAAAATGCACGAAGCTATTATTGAAGATCCCTTTGCTTATGAAACATACAATAAATTTTTTACTCGCCAATTAAAGCCAACTTGCCGTCCAATCGATCCAAATATTAATTCAATCGTTAGCCCTGCCGATGGCCAGATTGCACAAATCGGGCGTATTGATCAGGACAACATTCTACAAGCTAAAGGACATAATTTTAGTGTGCAAGCCTTAATTGGCTCGAATGAATTAGCACAACCATTCATTAATGGAACATTTGCCACCGTGTATTTAGCCCCCAAAGACTATCATCGAGTCCACATGCCACTAGCTGGCAAATTAACCAATATGCTTTATATCCCTGGCAAGTTATTCTCGGTCAACCAACATGCCGCCGAAAATATTCCCAATTTATTTGCTCGTAATGAGCGAGTGGTCAGTATCTTTGATACCGCAGCCGGCAAAATGGCTGTCGTGTTGGTAGGTGCTATGATCGTCGGTAGCATTGAAACTGTATGGGCCGGCCAAATCACGCCGCCCTATTCTAGTAAACTTAAAGTCTGGGAGTATGGAACTGATCCGACAAACAATCTAGAATTAGCTAAAGGATCTGAAATGGGTTTATTTAAACTTGGATCTACAGTAATCGTACTGTTTACGCCAAATGTGAATGTATGGGATGCTAAACGAACTGCAAATAGTGAAATTTGCATGGGACAAAAAATTGGTATGATCTTGGAAACGGAGCGCTAGCATGAAAAATTTTAAATCTTTATTCTTAGTTACTGGCCTGTTGCTAACTGGCTGCCAAACTGCGGGCCAATTAGGAAGTAACCGTGACGAGACGAACCAAATAGATGTCACCAGTACTTACCCATATGAATTGCAAACCAAGCTTGTTGATCCAGTGCCTGAACCTAAACAAACTACTACGGCCGTAATTGAACCTGAGATTGCCCAACCCACTAAGAATAAAGTTGCGTCTATCCCAGCTGCTGCCACAGAAGTACCAGCAACAACACCTCCCCCTGCTATAGAAATCAAACCTCAAGCAAGAGAATTAAGCTCTTGGCAACCCAACGAAGGTCATTTGATTCGCGGCAATGAATTGATTTCTGGTTTGCAACGCGAAATCGGCCGCAAACCAACTACAGCCGAAATGCGCGCGCGTTTAAAATCGCACATGGGCTTATCCGCAGCTCAAGCAGAGAAATTAGCGGAAGAATTGTCTTCCTAGAAAGTCTGCATGACTCGCTGGCGCTTACGAGCTTGAACTTGTTGAAACTCATATTCATTTAGATCGGGAGCCTGGCTCTGAGGAGGCGTAATTTGCCCCGGTAGAATTGATGAAGGACGTGAAGGTGGCTTGTTATTAACTTGCACCAAAATTGACTCTGGATCTAGATCTGACAGAAATAAATCTGATACCTCTTTAAAAATGGTACACAACTTATCTAGTATAGGCTTTAGATAATCACTCGATATACTCTGATTGAAATGCATCATCTGTAAACAAACGAGAAATCTATTGAAGGCGTAAGCATCTTTATTGAGCTTTATAGCCTGCGCTTCCTGGGAAAGCTCAATATATATATAAATATCTTGCAGTGTAACTTCTCCATCGTGCACCAGACTAATTATTTGTTGATCAGTAGCCACATTTTCTCCCTTTATGTACTATAAAATAAGAACTTCACCATCCGGCATAATCTGTAAATTTATCTTGGAAGTAGAATCTAATATTTTCTGTACATTGTAACTAGCACTTAGCTTATTAAAAGCTAATACGATATTTGCTTTTAGTCTATGGCTTTTTTGTTGTTCGGTATACTTTTGTATTGCTTGATAATAAATCGGCGTAATTTTCAACAAAACCTGCTCTATATCACCATTACATAATTGCAGGGCATTACCAAATAATGCTGGCAAATGCGTTGGAGCTACTTGTGTTGGATCGTTTAAATAATGCATATATTGTCGCTGGATATTTAAGCGTAATTGCTGGGGCAAATTGTTAAACCCAGCTAGCAGCTGCTTCCCTTCAGCTTGGGTATACAAGCGCAGCATAGCACCCATGTGTGCCATGGTCAATCGTTGCTGAAGTGGTAAGTGTTGTAAACCTAATAATTCTGCACGATACTCCAAATATGGGATTAATGGGTCATAATTTGGTTGTTGCAAAATGGTATAAATATTTTCTTTTAATTTATACATTGCTTTAAATACAGATTCATTCAGGTATATAGACCCACGTTGATCAATATGGCCGCGAAAACCAGCAATATTTACAATCCAATATCCAAACCATAAATCCAATTCATTTTGAGAAATGTATTGATGTTTGATCATAGTGCGCAGATATCTAAACATAGCCACACCACCTTCAGCATACAACATATGCCGCAGATTGGTTTGTGGTGGAAACAAAATATATAGTAATTTTTTATCAGCAGTTTGGTCGTGCACAATATGTTCTGTAAGTGGGTATATGTTAACTTCAGAACGCACAGTTGCGGCTAAAAAATTCAAACTATCATTTCCGACGTCATCTAAATTTAAAGTTCTCTGTGCAAAGTTCGCTGCTGGCGTGGATAAACTTACTGCCGACAAGATAATTGCAGTTTGTAAAAGTAAAAAATCTTCGTTACTTAATTGTTGAACATGCAGTGCAAGCAAATTAAAGCTCGCAAAAGACAAAGGCTCATCGATGTTATTGCTTAATTGCGCAGCAACAAAATGTTCATACTCAGTGCGTCCACCGTTTTTTAGTAATTGCAAACAATATAATCTAGTTAACGCCCGACTGACTTCAATGTGTACATCATTGTTAGCACACATATCTAGATCAAAACTACGGTTCTTATGCTCGATAATCCAAGTTAATTGTTCAATTTGTTCTGGCGTAAGCTGCAAACTGGCAGGGAATTGTGATTGTATATAACTATGTAATAGTGCATTTTCATTAGCAAAAGTACTCGACACACTCACAGCAACAACTATAGCAGCTATACTTCTGGCGAGCATTTAAGCATTTTTAATGGTAAAGGATAATACATCGGCAATATTTTTGGTTTTGAGCTTAAGCATTAATAAGCGATCTAAACCCACCGCAACTCCAGCACAATCCGGAATACCAACCTCTAAAGCAGCAATTAATCGTTCATCGGCTTGCATGGTATGTATACCATCTTTAATCCGAATTTCATTATCTGCGGCAAAGCGTTTAGCCTGCTCGGCAGAATCCTGCAATTCATAATAGCCATTAGCTAATTCTATGCCTTCCATATAGGCTTCAAAACGCGCTGCCACCGGATCAGAACCAGGTATCACTTTGGCTAGTGCGGCTTGGGCAGCAGGAAAATCATGCACAAACCACGGTTGATTACCAATTAAAAGCGGTTCAAGGACATGCGACATCAAAATTTGCATCCAATCTGTTGTGGTTAAACCAACTACTGCTGCTGCAGTTAAATTAACATTGTGTTGCGCAGCACAATTTTGCAGCTGATCAATCGTCGCGCTTAAAGGGTTGAGGCCTAATTTATCGATGAACAATTGTTTGTAACTAATTTTAATTGCTGGATCGCAATCTAATAATAGTTGCATCAATTGATCCATTTCGTCCATTAATTCTACGTGCGTAAAGCCTGGTCGATACCATTCCAATATTGTAAATTCTGGATTGTGGAAATTGCCCGCTTCTTCTTTACGGAAAGCTTTACAAATTTGATAAATTGCTCCGCTTCCATCTGCCAACATACGCTTCATGGCGTATTCTGGCGAGGTTTGCAAGTAATTATGATCGACATTGAAAGCTTGGATATATGGATCGGTAATAGCTCGCGCGCACATTAATGGTGTTTCAACTTCCATAACATTACGTTGCTCAAAAAAACTACGAATTTTTTTATTAAATTCGGCTCGCGCTTTTAAAGCGGCAAATTTAGCTGTAGGGCGCCAATTATTTTTATTTAACTCTTGAGACATATTCACCGGTCCTGGTATCTACTTTTATAAATTCACCAGTTTGCACAAATAGTGGAACTCGAACTACGGCGCCAGTTTCTAATTTGGCTGGTTTACCACCACCACCAGATGTATCACCGCGAACACCAGGATCAGTTTCAACTATCTCTAACACAACGAAGTTAGGCGGCACCACAGATAGAGCCACGCCATTCCATAATAAAACCATGCATAAATCTTGTTCTTTAATCCATAGCGCTGCATCGCCAACCGCATCAGTCGGAATCTCGTGTTGCTCGTAAGATTTTTGGTCCATGAAGTGCCAAACGTTGCCATCATTGTATAGGAATTGCATCTCAACTTCGGAGATATCGGCTGACTCAACGGTTTCGCCGGATTTAAAAGTCTTTTCAATCACCCGGCCAGTTTTTAGATTACGCATTTTGACGCGATTAAAGGCCTGTCCTTTGCCAGGTTTTACGAATTCATTGTCGATTATGCTAAACGGCACGCCATCTATTAGTATCTTTAATCCGGACCTAAATTCGTTTGTACTGTATAAACCCATAGTTCTTCCTAGTCGCGTTAGTCTGCGCTTGCAATTTGTTGAGCAATCATAACTAAATTTACAACCAATTAGCAAACAGATTAGTCAGAAAATCCGTATTTTTCTGCGTTTTGAATTAGACTTAGATATATGACTATTAATAGAAAACCAGGCTCAGTCGGATTATCAATTCCTGTAGTTAATCCCAGTACTGCGCCGAAGAATAAAATGTCTTCTTCTGAAGTTGCTAAGTGGTGTAATACACTACCTATGGCAGATGTTGGCGCAGCCTCGAAAAAATTATACCTAGCACTAAGCGATCTAAACAATACTGCCCTTCCACCTGAAGAACGATTTCAAATTCTTGAAGTATTACGTGAACCGCTGAAGGCTATCGGCACGGAACTTAAAAAACACTATATTGAACAAAAGCACCCTCTTACGCCGAACCAATTGACTATTGCCAGTTTGCGCCAAACGCTGCAGACTGAAATGGCGGATAATTACAAAACCGTTGTTGAAGGCATGCATAATAAACCTAACAAGACTGAAGATGATAAGAAGATTTTGGTCAGCGCAATTTGCAGAGTTTTATACTACTTCAATATTATTTTAATTTGTCGTTATCAACTATATTCCTATGCACCAAAGAATATTTGGCAAGAGATTCATTTGTTGTACAAATACGCCAGAGATAATAAATTATTAGACATTAAGGTGCCATGTAGATTTTCGTTCAATCAAGGTTCAACTACTATCTTAGAATCATATACCAAAATAATTCTGCTATACGCAACCGTTCCATACCAATGGCGTCAAAGAGATCAGCACTCCATCAATAAAGCCATTGATCTTTGGTCTCTTTATCCAACAATATATGATAGTTCAAACATACCTGAAAAACGTCCCGGCATTTATATTATTGATTTAGAGAAGGATGCCCCGCCAATAGCATACAACTATATAAACGGTACACCATCAGAATCATGTATTGCCTTAGACTTGATGAAAGGGGTGCATCATTTGCAACAGATCTTAGATAAAATGCAAAAAGAAAACTTTCAAGGTAAAATTGAACATCCTGGAGATCCGGAGTTTAGTGTTACAGCCCAGATTGTAAAAAAATTAATTAGTATTTGGTCGCAAAATATTGCGCGTACTTCGCCACGCTTTCCAATTCAAGCAAAAATCAAAATTGCCTTCGGTTTGGTCGCAGCACATTATTATCTTAACGGGGAAAAAGAGTTTGATCCGAATCCGCCAAATTTACATCGTAGCGATGGATCAGGTAGACCCGCACAAACTGCATTGGATCTACCTGTATTTGAAATTACTGATGAAGACGAAGAATCAGCCCTAAGCGATGAAGCTAAAAAAGCTAAGACTGATGAACAAAAAGCTGAACAAGCTGCTATCGAAGAAGAAGCTAATGCCGCAGCTCAAGCCAAAGCCAATATGTATCATTTGTACGATTACAACATGGAAAATGTTAGCCCTAATGGCTTGGGTATAGTGATCCGAGATCGTTCTTTCCCACCATTTCAAGCTGGAGAAATTGTAGTCTTTAAAAATGCAACTGCCAATGATCCAGCTTGGAGTATCGGTGCCGTACGTTGGATGCGTCGTCCCAATGATGATGAATTCCAAATCGGAATCCAAATTATTTCGCCTTATGCCAAGGCTGCAGGGATTCAAATGGAGCGGCATGGCAAACCTGCTGGCAGGTTGATTCGTTGTTTAGTCTTACCAGAAATTCCAGATGCCAATATGCCGCCTATGCTAATTACTTCGACATTACCATTTCGCACTCATCAAGTACTTTTGTATCTCGATCAGCAAGATGGTATCAAAACCACCTTAACCGATGAAGTAGATGCAACCGGAATGTACTTACAGTATACATATTCTACTAAAGAGGTCGTAGAGATTGCTGACCCTGCTAAACAACAGCATGTACAACATAAGGAAGAGCATAAAAATAACCTTGATGATGATAAGACGAATACAGAATTTGATTCGATTTGGAAAGATTTATAACGGAGACCAAAAATTATGTGGTTAGATTTTATATTTAAAAGACAGGGTAAACCGTACACGCTACGTAAGCTACATAAAATGTTTAAAAAGTTAACTACTATGAATAAGCATTTACCCGATGTATCTAAAAAGCATGATCTGGTCTTGAATGATCAAAAGTTTAATCTTGGAGTTGAAATACTTCGTTTGCGCGGCAAAGTGTCCAACACTATAGATGAATTACAATACGATAAAATATCTTTAGAAGATGCAGAAGTTAACGTAAGTAACTATGAAAAGGAATTCCACGCTCTGCGCATTAGAATGAAAGATTTTCTGCGTCGTGCAAGGTAATGTTCTGAAACATAAGAAAATCACATCACCAAATATAACATTACAATCTAGACAGGTCAGAGCTATATTTAATTTAAAATTTCCTATTGTTTTTTAACATCCATCGGAGATACAATCAAAATGCGTGGGTTTGATTGTGATAATATTGCAAAGACTTTATTATCCTAGCAGTATCAGCCAATTACATACACCTCGGTTCATTTCATAAACGAACCAACTGATATGGAGAATTTTTCATGGCGAGAAAGAAGACAGGCGGCGCAGGCAAAAAAACCAACCCAAAACCACACAATCCCAAACTAGGAGTACACGACGATGATATTGAAGTGTATTCAGATGATGATTTAACTGACGATGAATCTGACCATGATGATGATGAATTTAAAAATCTATACGCACTTAAAGACTCTCTAGATTCCTTAGAGTATGCAAAAAGACAATTAGAGGGATTACCTGGCGATCACACGCAGACAATCGCAACTCTTGATTCGATGATTCGAGACCTTGAAGTTAAAATTGCTGAATCCGAAGGTTGCGATTTAGATGCCCAAGATCATGATGATGAGCTTGACTCTGTACCACCAATCGGTGATGACGAGTCTGTATGGGAAGGAGTTGAAGACGACGGTACAACTGTAGAGTTGATGTCTGATGACGAAGAAGAGGAGCAGGAAGAGGAAGAAGACGAAACTTTAACTGCGACAGCAACGGCAGCATCCTTAACTACTGAAGAAGCGATAGCAGCTAGTGCTAGAAAAGCTGCTCCCAAAACTAAACCAGCAGCACCAGTATTTACCCCAATTATTCCAACCAAGTTTGCGCCCAAGAAAGCTACTGTGGGTGGTGAATACTCTATAGGTTGTATAAATATCGAATGGACTAACTTCAAAGGCGTTGGTGCACAAGCGGCAGGCAATATGGGTAAACAGATTAAGAACCATTATGCAAGCCTATCTGGTAATGCACTCAAATATACTCCTGTTGGAATGTCATTTAAGGTACCTTATCCACGCGCAGCGAAAAATGTAAACAAAGCAGCACAAATGGTCATGAGCAAAGCAAATGCAAAAAGAAAATCTCAAGGACTCAAACCATTTGATCAATTTGCTATTATTCATGGTGGGGCAAGAAAATACAGTAACGCAGGTCGCAATACTATTTATATGGTCAATACACTCACTAGAACTGCTCTACATGAGAAAGGCCACTCTCATCCAACTCGTCTTGGACATGCCGGCAAATATGCTGACCAGGGTAAAGGTAAACTAGAACCATATGGTGATCGCGGAACCTTTATGGGCAAGTTCTCCTCAGTAGTTTTAAACGGCCCAGAAATGTGGGCTGAAGGCTGGTTACCGAAGGAAAAAGTAGCGCAATTTGATTACGCAGATAAATCTGTGGATTTAGATATGGAATATATTTATTCCAAGCAGGCTGGTAGTGCCGTTAAAGGCGTACTAATCCCAAGCAGAGTAGGTGGTAGAGATCTGTTTCTATCCAACTTTAATAGGAAAGGTAAAAACTATCTTGCCCTCTACTATCTAACATCCGAAGGAAGAGGCACCCAACAAATCGGTGTGTTTAATAAGGACTTTGAATGGGATGGTTTGAAGATTGAAAGGCTCGCAACATCCGGCAGCACGGCAAGAATTAGGATCTCAGCTCCAGCAGCTTAAACTATTTCACCGTTTTCAACCACCCAGAAATTAGGTTCTGGGTGGTTTTTAATTTAGCTTTTATTTTAATCGACGCGTAAACTGACACCTTCTTTCTGCATAGACTTTGGCAGTTTATGCCCACGCTGTCCTGCTTCACCAACATAATGCTTCAAATCTTCGCGCGATAATTGCACTTCCTTTTTGCCGGCAATTAAAGTAACTTGGGCATTCTTCGGGATCCAAGCACAAGCAATCAATTCACTTTCTTTATTAATTAATGCTTGGGTACTAATGCCAAATAATTTTTTACCTTTACCTTTGGCCATCTCTGGTACTGCATCACTGTTAATGATTAAGAGTCGATAATCGCTAGATAATAAAGCTAAAGACAAATCTTTACCCGTCACCCAATCCGGCATTAATTGCGGGACCAGTACTCTAGCACCGTTGCTCAGATTTAGTATTGCTTTACCTTTGCGATTTTTGCTGATCAATTCTTCTAGTTTAACTACAAAACCATAACCAGAGCTAGCTGCCAATAATGCTCGTTGCTGTGGTGTACCAGCTAGAATTCCCATAAATTCTGCACCTGATTCAGGTGTAACATGTGCGGTTAATGGATCACCGTAACCGCGCATCGATGGTAAATCGCTTACCAGTGTTGAATATGAACGCCCATTAGAATCCAAAAAGATTACTTGTTCATTACTGCGGGTTTTAACATGACCTTTATAGGTATCGCCAGATTTATAACTTTGCGTAGCAGGATCAATTTCATGCCCTTTACCGGCGCGCACCCAGCCGCGATCGGATAAGATTACTGTCATTGGTTCATCAGGTGCTTTAGTAGTGATATCTAGTACTTTGGCTTCCTCGCGTACTGCAATCGGTGCGCGGCGTTTATCGCCATATTTTTTGCTATCTTCAGCGATTTCTTGCTTAATTAGTTCATTCATTAATTTTTCTGAGCTTAAAGTTTTTTCTAAAGCAAGGCGTTCGGTGGCTAATTCCTTTTGTTCACCAGTGATTTTCATTTCTTCCAGTTTGGCTAAATGGCGCAATTTCAAATCCAAAATTGCATCAGCTTGAATTTCACTTAGTTTGTATTTTTTCATCAAGACAGCGCGTGGATTTTCTTCGTGCCGAATAATATGAATTACTTCATCAATGTTCAAAAATGCAATCAAATAACCGTCTAAAATATGCAAGCGATCTAAAACTTTCTCTAAACGATGCTGCAAACGACTTTTAACTGTGCGATGACGAAACACTAACCATTCTTTCAATAATTCCAATAAGTTTTTAACTTTTGGTCGTCCATCTAAACCAATTACATTTAGATTCACACGATAGGTTCTCTCTAGTTCGGTCGTAGCAAACAGATGCGCCATTATTTCATCGCTATCGACTCGATTTGAGCGCGGCACGATAACTAAACGTGTGAAGTTTTCATGATCAGATTCATCACGCAGATCTGCGACCATCGGTAATTTTTTGTTTTGCATTTGTTCAGCAATTTGCTCTAAAATCTTAGCTCCGGATACCAGGTGTGGTAATGCAGTAATTACGATTTCGCCCTCTTCTTTTTTATAAACTGCGCGCATACGAATGCTGCCATTACCTGTAGCATACATTTCTTTAATCTCTGCGCGCGGTGTTATGATTTCTGCATCCGTAGGAAAATCAGGGCCTTTAATATGCTTCAATATTCCGGCTAAAGTAGTATCCGGATTATCTAAAATTTCAATACATGCATTAGCGACTTCAGTTAAATTGTGTGGTGGTATATCAGTCGCCATCCCAACCGCAATTCCAGTCGCACCATTTAAGAGTAGATTTGGTAGCCGTGCTGGTAGCAACTCTGGTTCGAGCAAAGTGCCATCAAAATTATTGACCCAATTTACTGTGCCCTGCGCCAATTCTGCCAACAATAGATCTGCGTACGGTGATAAACGTGATTCGGTATAACGCATCGCTGCAAATGATTTTGGATCATCAGGTGAACCCCAGTTGCCTTGCCCATCAACTAACGGATAACGATACGAAAAAGGTTGCGCCATCAAAACCATAGCTTCATAACAAGCAGTATC
>CAYPGU010000054.1:0-11552 GCA_964409995.1 uncultured Legionellaceae bacterium
GCTTGGTGGCTACGCGCAGGGTGCCTGCACTCAGCGCATGCATAATTTGCGCAACCGCGTCCTTATAGGCAGGGTCTGCAGTTTGTGGTGTAAGAGTCGTGAGCTGTTCAAAGGCGGCATTAATAATCGGTTCTAAGGTTTGCACAGAATTCTCCCAAGTAATTGCCTTAAAATCATACCTGGGATGCGGTGGGGCAGCAAGTAGATTGGGCTGGGTTTATATACAGCGAACTTTCTGGATACATTGGAGTCAGAACCATAAGTAGGCAAGAAAGGGGTGGTAGATGTCAGGTTCACTATATACTGCAATTGTAAGAGCTAACACGTATGGAGCTGGGAGCACTAACCCGGTGTTCCAACAGGAGAGTGGATTTAGCGTTATCGGTGATGATTCTGATGGAAGTACCACCGCACGTGAGCCTGTTATATTACCACCACAAGCATTATTTAATGACTTAAACCAAAGACTTAAGAGTATGGCTATGCTTTTTGGATATGATTTTGATGCTTTTAACACTAAAAGAAATACACCGCAAGGTGTTTTAGCTGTAACTAGCTCACCTCTGAAATTAAAAGGTGCGCAAGAAGATGATTTGGGCATGGCAAAAATTCAAATAGATGTAAGTTTTAGGACAGGTAAAATATTTTCAGCCACATCACAGGATATAGTTGATTCAGTGCAAAAAACTATAATTAAAGCAGCCGAATCACTACTACGTGAAATGTTCAATGAAAATGGTGATGATGCAATCTTGCTCAAATATATTGAGATTCTTAACGATATCAGTGCAAACTTTAGAGAACAGATTATTGCTATCGGTGGTTTTGATGGAAAATATAAACCAATAGTGGCAGGAGTTGCTCCGCAGCTAGCTGATCTTATATGTAAGGCAAAGCAAGAACTAGAAACTAAGCAAGCAAACGATAAGTATATTCCAACACAAGAAGATCTTGAGCAAGCTTTGCGAGATTTAAATAATCGAGAACTAGATTTATTATCTATACGCCAACGAAATGTAACCGTGGCAATTTTTACTGATGATCCAGCAAAAACTAATCCTGGTTATATGGTACAAATAGCTTGGCCATTAAATACTAAATCGAGTATGGATCGACGTGGTGCAGTTCCTTCACAAGATCAAAAGCGACCCAATTTTTGGATTCAAGTAAACATACATTATGATAATAAAGGCAATGTACTATCTGTAGACGGATTTGGCCGTGGCGCCTCACCAAATCCTATCGACTTGTTAGATGCTGGCGAAAGAATGCAGGCTACCAAGCATGCAATTATTAATGATTTTAGATGGAATGCGTTTATGCAGTTGGCAGAAGCAATTCTAAAAAATCCAAATAATGCTAGGCAAATAATTGAAGATTTTGGTCGAGATATTCATATCGATAATTTAGGGCTAATGTCTCCATTTGGTAAAGAACGTGGTTATATTGCTGAGATTAGAGAAGCGAATAAATTAGTTTTAGATGAAGCACAGAAAAATGGTGGGCTTAGTTTTGCTGATGACGTAATGCGTAAGGAAGTCGGGTATGACTTCGTAGATGTTTTAGTGCGAGTGACGGGCAGGGAAGATTTACGTACTGAATTTACTAATCTACATTTTCAACCCTCGATTACCCAAGATAATATGGGTACTAACACAAGTCGTAATGCATCTGCGCCTACGATAGGTGGGATATTGAGAGGGGCAATTGTTGAGCCAATACAGAACAATCTACGAGATGAAGCTAATACACGGCGATTTAAAAAATTTTCCGAGCTGATGAAAAAATTTCCTGATTCCGAATTTATCACACCATTTAAAGAAATGTTTGCTAACTCAACAGAGCAAGGAAATGGAGTCGCATTTTGGAGAGATAATAAAAAGACCTTCCTAGCTAATCTTGAAAAATTGCGTCTGCATCTAGAAAGTTTAATGCAGTCTGGGCAGTTGACGGCTGAACAACAAAAATTGCTCGATGAGTATGAAAAATTAACAATATTTGCTATGCACTTAGAGCATGACATTAAACCCCAGCCATCAGTCCTTAATATGCGTGTAATGCGTGGCTTATTGATGAGTAGATTTATGCCAGGTTTTGTAGCAGATAGATTGGTTGCCAAATTAACGGATGCGCAATATAGTTTTATCCGCCAGATAATTGCTGCGATTATGGATAAACGTGTTCTTAGCAAGCAAGAAGAACAAACATTCGGTGCGGCGCTGGAACAAATATTTAACTGTAAAAGTGGCAAGGACCGTACAGGTATATTTGCTGACTTTAAAGCTGCATGGCTGGTGGTGATGGATAATGAACGTTTAGCAAACCGACCATTTGACTTCAAACAAATGGATCATTATATCGCAGAAGTACATAGATTATTGCCGCATTATGTGGATAAATCAGTAGGTAGTGATATAGCGGAATATAATAGCCCTGCTTCGAAAGGCCATTTAGGCCAAAATCAAGGTGTTAAGGGTATAAAAATACCACTGCTAGGTTTCCGCGTTTTTAAAGTTAAAAATTTGATTTACCCAGGTGGCCGAGGTGTTGACTTGGTCGACCAATGTGATTTTACAGAACGTGATAAATTGGCTCGGTTGAAGGATGTTCGTTGGGAGGCACTAGAAGAGATTGAAAATAGAAATAAGGATGCGGCAAAAGCTGGCAAACATGCTGCAACTCAATCTGATCTGCAAGACACTAGAGTAATTATTAAAACTGAAACAGGTAATAAAGTAAAATTAAATCGTCGTAAATCTTTGAAATTCCAACCATCTGATGAAGATGTAACCGATAAACCTATAGTAAACTTGTTAGTAAAGGCTGCGCATGACATTCCAAATGATGGACGGCCTGGTATTGTAAAAGGACCTTCGCAAATTTTTTCTACACTGAGAGGAAAATCTGTAACCGCGGAACAAAATGCTCTTGTGGTTAAGACCGATGAAAGTCCGACAACACCTGAAAACACAGGCCATAAACCAGGTGGCAATAACGCTTAAGCTACCACTTTCTTGTTAACCTTAGATTTCGAGCTAGCGCTCATTACTGGTAAAGCCTTATAGATTCTCTTTCCCACACCTTGCATAACTTGATAAGCAGCATAGGCTGGTGTAATTGATTTGCTCTGGCGTACACTTACGATCGCAGAAGGTGTTAGTTTTGTCGTAGAGACACTGGTTAATATTTGCATTTTCGCTGCAAGTATTTTGCGCAGCGATGACTCAGGATTTTGCATATGTTTAAATAGTTTGACATTTCCGCTATTCCCCAACGCTTGACTCGCATCTATTATAAACGAATTTATACGTTGTTTTTGCTTAGCATCGGTCAACTCATACAAGGCATTTGCCACATAGGCTAAATATGTTTGACTGGCAGCTTGGAAGCGCATAGTTGCCACGCGGTAGATTATATCATCAGGCATGTGGCGAAAACCTTGCAATTCTGAAGTTTCGCGCGCTAGATATAATTTATGCAAGAAATTTGTCGCTTGGGTCAAGATGCGCGGTGCGTGATTAAGCTTGAATTGCTGCAGCAATGATTTTAAGTATTCTGTTAATTCTTCGTCAGTAAGCTTGAGAGATTCTAAATTAACATCTGCAATGTCTAAGCTTTCATCAGTAACATTCTCCGGTGAGCCCAATTTGCGTAATGAGAGAAGTTTTTTGCTGGCCGCATCGAATTCTGCACTATGGCAAGTTATATTACGCCTAAGGGGCGCACCATAATACAACAGTGTATTTAATGGATTAGCATTTACATTTAGAGCCTGCAATTTATATAAAGCTGTCACATCTAAAACTTCTAGCATATTGTCACATAGATCTAGCTCTTCAACACTTGGATGCTCGCTGGCGATGAATGAAGTAAATTTATTTGCTGCTAACAATAAATATTGTAATTTTGGCGTTTTAAAAGTTTTCAATGTTTCTAGTAAATTATGGCTAGCATTAAACCAAAACAATTCTGGCAGGTTATGTAATTCTGCATGCTTAAAATTTCGTCCGCTTAGTTTGATAAGCCTAAGTTTTGGAAAATTAGCAATTCTAAATGATGCATTTTCATCGGTTTTATTTGGCAGATTTGTAGTGCTCAAGTCCAATTCGGTTAAGTTTGCGCGTAGAAATGGATTATCAGAAATAGCAGTGATTAATTCATTGATTTGCGCCGCTGACAAAGGCTGCTTATAAACAATTTTATCTGACTTGAATTTACCTCTGCGAATTGCGTGTAATAACACGGAAAATTCATCCCTAGAGGCTTTATTGCTTCTTAATCTGAACATTATACTACTCTGCTGACTAAGTGAGTTGACAATATAACAGAATGACAGAATTGGGTCAAGCAAAGATTTATTATTGTTGCCAAATTGAAATTTCCCCTTTGATTAAAAGCATCTAGCCATAAAGTGTGTATAGTCACTCAATTCGGCAGGGCTGCCACAATCATATAGTAATTGGTCTCAGCGCCTTAATTTAAGCCGTTGAAAACGTCTATCTAGGGATGTCTCCTGGGCTCGGCGAGAAGTTCTTACTAGTTTAAAGCCGTAATCTTCTAAGGGTGCCTCTATCCTTGCCAGTTCAACACGAGCCATGTTTGCCGCTTTGGATGCGCTTGGCCTAACGCTAGGATCAACCTGTAATAATTTGTGCACGATATTCCACATCACGAGCAATTGTTGACCCTCTTTGGTGTTTGAGGAAATATTTGCTTTGATTGAGTTTAATTCCGAATCAATCTCGGCCTGAGGTAAGCTTGCAAATCGTTCTTTACGTACTGCGGGATCTTTATCCATACGATTTAATATGAATTTTAAATTAGGTAATCTACTATCGTAAAGAGGTTGAGCAGGTACCGGTTGCATTAATTTAGCTAGACAGAGTCCAAGACACCATAAATCATGCGTTTGGGCTATTTCTATCATTTTTGGATACAGATATGCAGAGAGCATGGAACTGTTAATTAATGTAAAAGCCAGCTCAGGTGAAATATATCCATCTGTCCACCAAGCAGTTTTCAGACTGGCAAAAGTATCAAGATCGGTAATATAGGTGCGTACATTTTCAACTGAGAAATCCTGTTGTTCCATGCTTAGTCTTGGGTCGAATTTTTTTAAATCAAGCATAATATTTGCCGGCTTTAAATCACCTACTGCTGATTTGGTTAAAACACGCTCATGCGTATAATATATTCCATGCAATCATGCTAAACCACTTAATAATTCAATAAATATTTTCATTATTAAACTATGAGGTAATTTAACTTTTTTAAATGCGTCTTCTAAAGTTAATCCAGTGCAGTAATGTGTAAATAACGTATATTCATTACATTCTTTATCAATTTCAGAATATATAACACCATACACAGGCAATACATGTGGATGGCGAGCGGCTTTTAATAAGGGTGCAATAGAGTGGGCTCCAAAACGTTCCGAAAATTTTACAGCTACGTACTTATCATGGGTAATGCTGTATCCTTTCCAAATCCTAGTCATTTTAGATTCGTAGATAGGTAACACAGGTCTAATGATTATATTGCCATCAGCTAGAAAATGAGCAACAACCACTTGCTGATCATTTTTATAAAAACTTTTATAAAACCTGGTCAAAGAGTTAGATTTAGCAAATGCTTTTACAGCCTCACTGTACATTCCACAGATGGTCTGTATAACCCGGCGAAGATACTCAATTTCTACATTAAGATCATTTTTGACATAGCTATCTGGCGGAGTAAAAATCTCAGGTAAAGATCGCGGAAAATCTACAGCAGGCAATACAGCTGCTGCAGGTTGGAAGTAATCAGTAATCAATGGTTGTCTAAACTTTAGTGTGCAGGCTTTTTTAATAGTCAAATCTCTTAAAACGTTTATCCACTCGGATGGAGCAAAATTATAAGACAAATCAGAATTGGTTTGCGCTCCACCGATAGCTTCATTAACTTGCATAAATAGTTTAATTCCTTTAGGGGAATTGTCTAAAAAATGCTGCTTATTCGGATCGAATTTAATATGCGTATCAATCAAAGTAAATGAAAATTTTTGAAAAAAACGAGGAAATTTTCTCTGCAGCTTGGATGATAAAGTTATGCCCGCTTCTGTTTCCCACACACCACCGCCCAACAAAGCAGAAATTAATAAGCATTTCGTCGTAGCGAAACGACTGTAAGTATTATCACCTGGCAATGGGTGGTTGCTAATAAAATCTTGAGCTATATCACTTAGTTGAACAATTCCAACATCATTTGGTTTACGAAACCAGCCTGGTATTGTGTTGGAAGAGTCTGGTAAGTGCAGACCCAAAAATGGGAACCAAGTATCCAGCAGGCCAGAATTTAACCCCGAAGATTGGTAAAAAGGCACCCCAAAGATGCAAGTGATTTTACGTGTAACTGGTTCATGCCCTGCTGAAGCTAGGGTAGTGTAGGAAATAAAATAGATAGCGTGATTTTTCATAATAGTAAATTGTTTTTTTATTGAGGATTTTATAGGAGTTCCTGTTGATAATCAATTCAGAACCAATAGGTGAGATTTGTTGGGTGTATATGCATCATCGCCTACATAGTTATGGATCCCGGGTAAATGTAGGACATTTCCCGGGATGACAGAGGGCTGACAGAGTGCTGGGAACTAATACGGATATTGGGGGTCTCAATATTAATTAGAAGAGTATTGGAGAAGAAAAATGTCACAATCACCAAAACCACCAAGTAAAGGTAAAGGTGGAGACGACACGGTTACTCAGAATTATAAGGGTAGAGCTGGCAGGGAAATTGATCAAGGTGCTTTGGCCGAGCAGGGCAGTTTTGCTGCTCAAGTTGCGAAGGAAGCAGCTAGGCGAATAGAAGAACAGATTGCTAAAGATATGAAGAAAGACTCAGGGGAATTGCCGCTGCGTGAATTCAGTACCAGTAGTACTGCTGCATCTACAAGCCCTAAAGATGAGCAAAATCTTAGTCGAGTACAGAGTCGAAAAGGATTAGGCCTTAAAGGTTTGTTGATACCCAACGCAAAAGATCCTGCCGCACAAGCAAAAGCAATTGAAGATGCCAAACGCGCAGATGCAAATAAAGAAACGATGAAAATTGTATCACCAGAAGCACGCGACGATAAACGTAATAAAAGTAAGGGCTGGGGTCCTTATAAGCCTCCTGGTCTTGGTGGTGCTTAAACTGGGAGACTGATATGAGCCAAAAAACTCCACCTTATGACGGTGACAAAGAAAACCAAAATTGCGACCCTAATTCTAGGCGCCATCGCGTCTGGGACGATAGCGACACCGCAGCACAGGCTCGCGAACACAATAAAAGGGCTAAGATAGCTAAACGGGTTAAAAAGGACTTTGATAGGATGAAAAAGGTTCACGGAGATAGATTGGGCGCGACCAGGGCCTTCGGACAATCCAACGAAATTATATTCAGAGAGGCAGATAAAAATGGCGAGCTGCCAAGAAAGCCTAAATCTAGAGACTTCGCAGAAGAAAATCCTATGCGCAACAATACTGGCAGCAAGAAAACCGGTAAAAAAGCTTAATCGAGGCTTCATGCGTGTTTATAGCCAATCCTCGCTAAGTGTATATGCTACAGCGTTCCACGTATCTCCACATTTGAACTTAAATCAAACCACATGGTCAAATAAACAGGAAAGTAACTTAATTATGGGGTTGTGATGTCAATCAATAAACAGACCAGGGGAGCTAAGATTATTCCACTAATTAATTATTGGGATAATAAGCATGCTACGGCAAAAAACGGTGATAGCGGCCTTGTTAAAACTCTAAAGGGATTCGTAGTATCGAAAAATCAAAATCAAATTGAGGATTTAATTACAAAACTCGAAGGATTAACAGAAGAATTTATCAACGGAATGAACGATATACCTGGTCAGCAAATATATCACACAAGACATCATGCGCGGGAAATGGTAAATGACGCAAGCTTAAGTGAAAGTATAATACGACAATTTTTTGAGGAGTCAGGATATAAAACTGACAATGACATAACAATAAAATTATTAGTCAGTTTGGTACGGGGCATGTTTGCAGCGCACGACATAATTCAAGATAAGGGAAAAAATAATGAGCAGGAAAGTTATAAAAGGTATATGGAGAAAGCAAAGAGCATCCTAAATGATGCCGGTATTAAAGATAAATATCTTCTGGAGCAAATCGATTTGTTGGCTAAAGCTGTTATAGTCCACGGCACTACATTTAGTTTTACAGAATATAGAACACCGATTGAAACATATATTGCTTCTTCTAACACTGATACTAATAATTTTTCTAAGTTACAAGAGTTAACACGCGGCGATCCTCTAGTTGGCTTCTTGAGTTTGTGGGCAGCCCTGATGGATACTAAGCGGATGGCAGCAAGAAGGTTAATGGAAGAGAGTAAGATACACGCTGAATCTGCTGCAGCTCAAAAAGATTCAATCGGTGCAAACAACTCTATTCTAGCAAAGTTACCAAATAATATTGATGCGCAACTATTTGTGCAGTATTTTGGGCAAAATGGCAGAATGATGTTTGAATTGGATGGCTTAGCCAAGCCAGAGAATAAAATACTAGATACTAAATTATTAGACAAAATTGCTGCTTGGTTTAAAGGTTCAGAAAATAATATAGACCTAACATACGCTGAGAAACTAGATTTATATGATTTCATAATGCATAAAATTACCCAAGAGATTGCTGAAGGAGGTTTTTCCAACTCAATGTCTAAACAAGAACTTGATTTGAAGCAGCTATCGAGTAATTTCAGGTTACAATTTAACACAACAGTGGATATTGCAGATCAGCTAGATTCGAAAGTGTGGTCACAATATGTCAGCGCAGCATCTGGAATAATTGCGCAAATCAAGAAGGATGTAACCTCAGATGGATCACCCAATAATAAAAAATTCGAATTTGTTGATGACTTTCTACAGATTGCATTTTATCAACAAGGAAGGGCTATGGACCAAATGGAAAAACCTACGAGTCCGCATCCACGTTAAGTACCCCTTAAGATAAGTCATCTGGCTTAGCGTCTGGCTAGCAATTATGAGTATTAATCATGTTATACTCTCTCTTTTTGAGCCGCAAAGAGACAGCATGGTTAATATCAGCACACCGCTATTGATTACCTTTTCTGGTTATACCATTATCATTTTGGTAATTGCGTATTTTTCTACCCGCTTAATGTCGAACCTTTCAGACTACGTCTTGGGTGGTAGAAGTCTAAGTGGTCCGGTAACTGCCTTAGCAGCCGGCGCCTCAGATATGAGCTCTTGGTTATTAATGGCTTTGCCGGGTTCGGTATATGTATTTGGCTTGAGCATGATTTGGTTGCCACTCGCACTTTTGCTCGGGGCATATTGTAACTGGCGCTTTATCGCAAAACGCATTCGTGTCTATACCGAAGTTGCAAATGATTCTCTCACCATCCCAGAATTTTTCAAAAACCGCTTTAAAGATCGCGGCTTATCTTTACGCATTGTAACTTCTTTAGCGATTATTATTTTCTTCACCTATTATTCAGCGGCGGGTTTTATGTCCGGCGCGATTTTAATTCAGCACACCTTCGTTGGGGTTGAATATTTACCGGCTTTAATAATTGGTGCCACTGTAATTATTACTTACACCGCAATTGGTGGATTCTTAGCCGTGAGCTGGGTGGATTTTTTCCAAGGTTCGTTAATGTTTGTGGCCTTGTTGGTCGTACCTTTTGTAATGTTGAGCGAATTAGGTGGTTTTCACACCGCATGGGATCAAATTGCAGTAATAAGTCCCGCACATCTAGATTCGTTGCAAAACGTAAAATTCTTAGGCTTGCTTTCATTATTTGCTTGGGGTTTGGGATATTTTGGACAGTTACATATTAATACGCGTTTTATGGCGATCCGCTCAGCCAAAGAATTACCGGTTGCACGCCGCATTTGCATGAGTTGGATGAGCTTGGCTTTATTCGGCGCAGTTGCGACCGGCTTATTTGGCTTTTTATATTATGTGCAAAATCCTTTAGCCAAACCTGATACGGTATTCATTGTCTTAGCGCAAAAATTATTTAATCCTTGGATTGCGGGGATTTTATTATCGGCCGTTTCATCCGCCATCATGAGCACAGTATCATCGCAAATTTTAATGTCGGCGAGTATTTTGGTCGAAGATTTTTATCATGATCTGTGGCGTAAGAAAGCTTCCGATCGGGAAAACCTTTGGGCTAGCCGTGGCATTTTATTAATTGTGGCTACGATTTCGGTAATTATTGCTTCCCGTCCAAGTCAATCTATTATTCAAGCCGTAGGTTTTGCCTGGTCTGGTTTAGGCTCTGCCTTTGGTCCAGTCTTATTGTTCTCATTGTTTTGGCGCCGTATGACGCGCCAAGCTGCGTTATGGGGCATAATTACTGGCGCGGGTGTGGTCTTACTGTGGGGCGGCTTAACTAGCGAAGCAATTGGCTTTATTCAGCATCCAGATCTACTGCCTGGCTTTGAAATGTTACCCGGTTTTATTAGTAGCTCGATAGTTATCGTTTTGGTCAGCTTGAATACGCCTAAACCGAGTGCCGCAGTCTTGGCCGAGTATGATGAGGCGATGGCGCAGATTAAGAAATTGAAAGGTTAGGAGCAATTATGAGTTGGTTACACGATCATGCCCCAGAGTTAAACGCTATGGCTGGTATTTTTATGAATTGTGCAACATTGATAATAATTTATTTTAACTTAAATCAGTTACGACAAAATAGCCGCTCACTGAATGTAGATATTAATTTCAAAGTTTTTGATTTGCGTAAGAAGTTATTTAAAGATATCCAAGCCTTTTTGAAAGGGTTAACTTCTAATAATGGCTTTAGTCAGCATTTTGTTGTGCGCGAAAGTGGTAATTACGATTGTTCTACAGATTTTTTGTTGTTGCAAGAGTCGATTGATAATTATAAATATCTTTTTTCGAAACAATTTTCTCTACAGTTAGAACTTTTAAGCTTTAAGCTTGAGAAAGGTATTGAGGTTGAATATCAGATCTCAAAATTAAAGAATAAGGATCCAAGTAGTTGGACCATAGAAGATCAACAGGAAATCCATGCTTTGGGTGATAAGAGTAAGGATATTATGCATACGGTGCTGGCTTTTGATTTAGATGGGTTTTTGCCGTATTTAAATGTTGCAAATTTCCACGCCAACCTGATGCAAGATGATACCAACATAACGCCTCAATCAAAGATACAAATTTTGTTAAGTTCCTTAACAATCCTCAAACACTTCATTGTTGGTGGTCTGCAAGCTATATTCAAACGTCGCTCCTATCGATCAGTCTGAGTAGGTTCTAAGTATTGTAATGCGGTAATTATTATGATTAACTGAACCTGTTGGGCTGCATGGAGTTAGTATGCCTGACAAAACCAGCTTGATTTATCATAGCTGTTCAAGCTATTACTCATCATACAAGGAGAGTGCAATGCCTGAAGCTAAACCTAAACCTTTCGATTTTGAACCAGCAGACAACAAATCAACACCCAAGAAAAAATTTAAGAGAAAAAGTAAAACACAAGCAGAGCCTGAAATAATAGATTGTGTT
>CAYPGU010000055.1:0-11344 GCA_964409995.1 uncultured Legionellaceae bacterium
CGGCGGATACATCGCGCATCGACATTTTATTTTCTGTAGCAAAAGTGCTAATTGCTTGCACCGCTTTTAATAAAGTAAATGGGTTCATTGAGCCTAGTAACGACACTAATTTGCTTGCATATGGGAAGGCTTGAGCGGCCTTTTCAGCAGCAGCTTCCTTTACAGCCCTAGCGGCCGCAGTAGCGTTAGAAAAATTACTGGCAGCATTAGAAACAGCATTGCTAAATTGTTTTGTTATTGCGTTGCCAGTTTGCGATGTAACATTCGATGCTATAGAAGAAACACCAGACATGGCTGTTTTAGCTATCATACCAGGTGCAGCTGTAGCTGCATCCATTGTTGCAAGCCGAGCCCTTTCTAACATATGTGGTTTATGGCCATTAGCTTTCTGTTCTAAGTCAGCTCGTTGTTGAGATGTTAGAGATGCTAGATATTCGCGACCCTTCTTAGTTTTTTGCAGTCTTCTCATCAAGTAGAATGCTTGCTTAGATGACATATTCTCTATAACTGTTGTTGGGTCGACCCCATTTTTAAGTAATGCACCATAAAGTTGTTTGCTTGATAGTTGCGGAAATTTACCAGCCTCTATAAGCATTTTTACCACGTCTTCCTTTAGGTTTCTTACCTTGATTCCGCGGACTTGCTTTGGTGTCAACTGTTTTGCAACATCTTCGGTCATTAAATCTTTGTTAATAATTCCGTTAATCTGTTTTATTGATAAATGCTTTATTTTACTAGCTATAACAAGCATGCTAAGCAAGGATTCTAAGTGTTTTAGCTTAATGCCCTGAATTTGCTTGCGCGACATTTGATTAACAATTTCTTGCGTGACTAACCCTTTCTCAATGATCATGTTAATCTGTTTTGGCGTTAACAGATTAATTTTGTTTGCTTTAACTAAGGCTTGAACCAACTCCTTAGTAAATTGTTCTTTCTTCAATCCTTGAAGTTGCTTCTTTGTCAAGTGTTTGATTTTATCGGCTTTAATTAATGCGCTAATTTGCTCTTTAGTTAATGCTCCTATTTGCTTGGCACTAAATTTCTGCAGGGTCTTTGGCTTAAGTGCGGCGAGTGTGGATGGGGCAATATTTTTTATAAACTTCGCGCTTATGGATTGAATCTGCGCTTTACTCATGGCGTTGAATTGTTTTGGGCTAAGGGCTGCTATTTGTTCCTCAGTCAAGTACTGAATTTGTCGTGTACTTAAGGCTCTAATTTGCTGGGCGGTTAGAGAAAGTATCCCTTTAGGAACTGAAATGGCTTGAATTTGTTTGCGCGATAAACTTTTAATATGCTCTGTGGTTAATTTAGCAATTTGTTTTCCTGACATTGCTTCGATATGTTTTGGCTTTAAGGCCTTGATTTGTTCTACGCTCATGTTGGAAATACATTTAGGGTCGATTGCTCTGATCTGGACGGGACTCATTTTGCCAATATACTTAGGATTAATAGCGGCAATTTGATTGGGATCCATTTTTGCAATTACTGCTACTTGAAGTGCTTGTAAATGGCGGCCTTTAAATTTAGCTATTTTTTCTATGGTTAATCTGCTCGTAAATTCTGGAGTCATGCGTTTAAGAAAATAAGTACCGCGAAACCAATCTTTCCAACCGGCCCAATTTCTTGGCAAGCCTGTTCCTGGGACTGGCTTGCTCAATGCTTGCTTAAGAGCTTTTTTTTGTTCACGCTTAAGCACAAAAAATCTTTGATAATATGACAGATGTTTTAAGGTTTTAGGATCCATAACAGCTATTGTATCGGCTGGCACATTTTTAATTGATATCCGACGAATTCTTTTACCCAGCATATTTAATTGACTACTGCTGAGCTTTTCGACTTGTGCTTTGATCAAATATTTGACTTTTAATCCATCCATTTGATCTTGAGTGGTTAGCTTTGCGATGGCTTCCGGTGTAATCTGCGAGGTTTTCTGTCTTGATAAAGATTGAATCTGCAAGCCGGTCATTTTATCAATAATTAACGAAAGTTTGTCCGGATCAATGCCCCTCTTGAAACGATCGCCCAACACAAAAGCACTAACACGATTACCCAGCAAAGATTCTCTGACACGCCCGCCACGTAAAGCATTTAGGCTAATTGTTTTTACTCGATCATCAGACATTAAGCTTAATGCTTCAGGTGTTAATAAATTTAAATGCCGGCTTTTAAATTTACTTATTGCCGGGAATATTTCAGGATTATTTATATCTTCGGGCTTCATATTTCTAATCTTAAAAGCAATCGGATCCGCAGCAGCTCTAGCCCATTGACGCATGTTTGTCGCGATTTTTGCTAAGTCTGGGCTCTTCTTTCTAATTGCATTTATCGTTGATAAAGAAGCTTGTAAAGCAAGGTACATACCGCGTTTAAACATTTTTTTTGCAATAGTAGGCGTAATTGCGTTAATAACATCATTTGCTGTTTTTCTAGGATCCATCACAGCCTTTGCAGCACCATCTGCTACTTTCCAAGCTGCATTTTTTACATCTGCTCTATCAATTGCCAAAAGAGTATTGACCGTATTTTGCACATATTCCCATAATGTTAAATTTTGTTTCGGTTTGTCAGGTCGAAATGGATTATCTAATTGATCATACTTTTCGCAACAATAGGCAACTTGCTCCTGACGTCCTTCTAACAATCGATCAACTACTTTAGCATTACTGAGATAGACTTTTGTTTCAGGAGTATCATCTGTACCTATCTTAGCTTCCAAGGCACTGCGAGCCTTGGCAAGATCTCTGTAAGCGCGTTTAATTCTGCCTTCGTCGCGACCTTCATTTTGATTTTGGCGCAAAACAGTTGCTAACCGGATACTTTTGCTCACCATGCTTTGATTTAGCTCGGCAGCAGTTTTATCAGTAGCTACTAGTGCTTCTTCTTGTTTTGGAGCAGCAGCTAGCTCTTGCAGAGTTTTTGTTGCCTGTTGTGTGGCTGCACTTATTATTTGTGGTTCTGTAGGGCTAGACATATATTATCCCAATTACTTCATATATACCTTATGACTATTAACCACGCTCTAAGTTCATCAGAACTAGGGTTTTTGAAACAAATTGTATGCATGTACAGCATTAAATTGAATGAATTAAACTATTGTTCCAGGTGGCTTAGGAGGTAAAACTGTGGTTGGGAGAGCAAAGGGGCTTTTTGACTTTGGTGAGGTCGCAGCATCAGCAATGTTTGGTGCATCATGGCTCGTAGCCAAGTTAATCGCTGCAGCTTCAGGATTGCCACCAGACTGTGCAAAAGCTTCAGCTACAGCTTTGACAACAGCTTGAGGATTTACATCATTATTACCGCTTTTTTCCTGCTTAAGATGAAGACCTGCGGCTAATTCTGCCATTGGATCCCCCAAGCCTAGCATCTTAGAGTAACCTTCCTTCAAATTGCTCAACTTAAGCTTATCATTCGGATCTGGGGATTCAGATTTATTCGGTTCAGGTCGAGGTCCATTAGGTTTGAATGCTTTAAGAGCATTTGTACATGCATTGGGTAAATCTGCGTAATTATCCATGGATTGTTTCTCACTCGAGCCATCCTTGTTAAAATAATTTCCTAAAGCTTGTACACATTGTTGCGTGTTGAGATTTAATTGCATAGCACAATCTTGAATTGTAGAGACACATTTTTTTGCTAATTCTAAGTCTTTTTCTAAGATTACAAAAATATTTGCTAATGCACCACCTACTGTTTCACAGTGAAAATCAATGGTTCGAGCTTTGTCATCATCCTTAGGTTTTGGCTGCGGCTTTACATTTTCTTTATCTTGATCTTTTGACTTAGGCATTTTCTTCTCCTAAATATATAAACATATGACAACATTTAGGCCCAGTGGTTCAGAAGAAAGCTCTGCATATTACTTACAATGTATACAGTAAATAGAGATTAGTAATTATTTATTGAGGTTTTTGCCGTTTATTTGATGGTGGTTCATGAGTTGCAGGTGTATGGGCTGACAATGTAGCTGCTGCAGAGCCGGCTGATGTAAATTTCAAAGGAGATTTATATAGTTCAATGGCAGATTGAATCTCGTGTTTATATTCAACTAATCTTGGGTCTGACAGACAACTACGATTATGTAAAATAATAAGAATGTTTTGTAGAAGCATTACTTCTACAGTAGTACGATCTTCTTTAGAAACTTGAAATATGTTTAATCCCAAATTAACTAATGGTTCTACGCTAAGTTCTTCTAATGGAATTAATGTAAAATTCTCTAAAGCTGATTGCAGTTTTTCATTATCGCCGCGGGCACTTATCATCTTGCACAATAGTTTTATTCCAATCTGCTCCCAATCATGAATACTATAAAACATAATGCCTACATCAATTGTAGAAAATCTATTTATTACTTCTGCGCCCGACCAACTTTCTACCATCGCCATATCACTTGCATTTTGACTTCTTGCAACGATAACTTGTAGTCGTTGCAATTGCGTAAACATTTTATTCCAATTATCTCCGCTTAAATTAAAAACATTGCATTCAGTCAAGTCTAATTGCTTTAATGCTGGGCAGTTCCTTCTGATCCCACCAAAAAAGGACTCGTAAGTCACGCCACCCATTTCATTTACATTGAAACAGTATCCCAAGTCTAATTGTTGAAGATTTGGCGGCAAATTGCCTAGTACTTGCTGAGAAAAACTTTTCATTTCTCCATATGCCTTATAAAGGCTAAGCCGCTCCAATCCAGGTGCTCGTTGTGAAACCTGTCTTAAAATATGGCCTAATATACTGAGGTTTGCGCGGTCAAATCCAAGACATTCTAAATTAAGCTCGGTCAAGGTGGTTGGAAGATGGCTAAAAACTTCAACTATATATGGCATGCCTTGGATTGTTGGGCTCATAATATTGGTAATAATTGGATCACCAAGGAAATTATAAAATGCTCCTTGATTTAAAAACAAAGATTCTAGTCTTGCATTTGGATTTGTAATTCTACGATTTTCAATTGCATCAAACATTAGTATGAGATTTCTACACATCTCTCTAGCAAAATTACTTTGTTCAAGCAAAGCTGCTGCTGGGTCATCCCGAGCTATATCATCCCACATATCCATACTGAATGTGTTCTTCCACCCCAGGGCAGTAGTTGCTGCTGGTAATGTTCCAAAAACTGAACCCCAATCGCCATTTATACACGCAATAAATGATCTATCGAAGATGAGCGCTCTTAATCGAACATTGCGCTCTTTTAGGCAACTATTTATAACATCCATGGTCTTTGCAAAAACTTGATTTGGCATTTGTTCAAAATCGCAGTTTTTAAATTCAATTTCAACATCTGTTACTTCAGGATGCAAATTTTGCAAATTAGAAATTAATGCCCCAAAAAAATATCCCACAGCGTCATGTCGATCACTTACGAGATCGGAAACACCATATCTCACAGTATAGTGGTAAATTTCATCCCAATCAAAGGTTATTTTTGCAATTGGCGGCATATGTTTTTAATCTCATATTTAAAATTAATCTTATATTTAGCTATTATAGATAAAAAAAGCTCTGAATACTACGAACATATACGCTTATCGTGTCTATTTATGGTGTGGCCATATTGATATCAAACTCTAAAAATCAATGACTCAATACTCGCATGCGTTTGCTGCATAATTTGTTGATCAATTTCAAACAACATTGCAATCAGAGCTGTACGAATCCACATGCCATTGCGTTGCTGTGCCCAATATGCCGCGCGTGGATCTTGATCAATTGCACGATCAATTTCTTGGCGGCGGGGCATTGGGTGGAGGATAGGGCAGGTAGGCTTAATGATGGATAGATGTTCAAATTTCAAATCGTAATTTGAGCCTATTTTATTCATTGGGCTATCGGCAGATTCGTATTCGTCTTGCAAGCGCGTCATATAGATAGCATCTGCGCAACTTATTGAATCGATAAAATCACGACTTTCGACGAATGAAATATTTGCACAGTTTGTTAAGAAGCAGCGTAAATCTTCTTGAATACTAAATTGTTCTGGTGAACAGTAAATAATTTTTACACCGCTATAGTGTTGTAACAAATGACTTAAAGAACGTACCGTACGGCCACGTTTCAAATCTCCTACCATGCAAATGATTTTATTTTGTATGCCACCCAGTTCGCGAAAAGCATAATTTAAAGTATATAAATCTAACAAAGCTTGCGTTGGGTGTTCATCTGGTCCGCTGCCGGCATTAATTATTGGCACCGGGCGATTGGTGTTGTCTAATAATTCAGCAATTCTTTCACATAAGCCTGGCACTGGCGACCGCATCACAACTAAATCGACATAACTGGAAAAGGTGCGTAATGAATCTTCGATGCTTTCACCCTTAGCTTCAGAACTTGTGCTTGAATCACGAATGTCTGAGGTATGCATGCCAAGCATTTCACAGGCTGATTGAAAAGATAAAAATGTGCGCGTAGAAGGTTGGCTAAAAAATAACATAGCGCGTTTATGCGCTAATAAACTGCGTAAATAGAATAAACCAGCTTTGCTGTGATTGAAGTCGCGGATGTGATCGGTGAGTTGAAAAATATAGGTAAGACTTTGTAAATCAAATTGGCTGGATCTTAGTATATGTTCAAACTTGGGGCGCATAATTAAACGCTAATAATTAACTCTATTGATGCTAACAACTCTTAACTAAAAAATCAAATGAGTTTCTCTTTATGCGAAAAACTAAAGGCTTTAGATTCTCAGTGCTTGTTTTGCTTGCTAAAACTTGCTGCGGATTAAAGCTAAATATCTCCAAATCTAAATTATTGCTCGGCGTATAAACACTAAACTGCTTGTTGCGGAATAAAATTATATTTGCAGAATTTATTAGCATTTTTTGCTCTTTTGGTAATTATATTATTCATGATAGTAAGATTTGGATTTTTTTCTAGTTTTCTGCCCTATGGTCAAAGAAATTTTTATATTCTGAGTGAATATACAGTGCGAACTAGTTTGTCGCAAACTAGTCCAAGTTATGTAGAGTCATGATTGGAGAATGGTAATGGGTGACAAAAATCGCAAATACGGTCCGCAGGAAAAAAGACTACATCGCGAACAACAGCAGCAGGGCTATCATGGCCGGGATGATAAGCATCCTAAGGGTGGTAGTAAAACAGTTTTTCGCCACGCCAAGGGCAACTAGTCCTGAGGCTAGTGAAGTTGGGGGTTCTTTAACTCCTATTAAACAGTTATAATCTCGATTTCGTCGCTACGATTTAAGAGATTTTAACTATGCCAGTTATAACACTTCCTGACGGAAGCACCAAACAATTTGACCAGCCGGTTACCGTGCAGCAGGTAGCTGAGAGTATTGGTTCGGGCTTAGCCAAAGCGGCTATTGCCGGAAGAGTCGATGGTAAGAATGTTGATACATTCTACCTGATTGAGCATGATGCAACGGTCAGTATCCTCACCGCCAAAGATAAGGACGGTTTAGATGTAATCCGTCACTCCTGTGCCCACCTGATGGCGCAAGCGGTGCAACAATTATTTCCCAGTGCGCAAGTTACAATTGGTCCAGTGATTGAAGATGGCTTTTATTATGATTTTGGTTTTGAACGCCCGTTTACGCCGGAAGACTTAGAGGCAATTGAACAAAGAATGCGTGACATCGTCAAGCAAGATTTACATGTCTCACGCACTGTCCTAAGCCGTCCTGAGGCAATAAAACTATTTCAACAAAAGGGCGAAAAATATAAAGTTGAAATTATTGAGAGCATTCCTGGTACCGAAGATTTATCTTTTTATCAGCAAGGCGAATTTATCGATTTATGTCGTGGGCCACATATTCCAAACACTGGCAAGTTTAAAGCGTTTAAATTAACTAAAGTTGCTGGCGCGTATTGGCGTGGTGATGCTAAGAACGCTATGTTACAACGTATATATGGTACTGCCTGGCCAGATCAAAAGAGTCTCGATGAGTATTTGCATCGGATAGAAGAAGCAGAGAAGCGTGATCATCGTAAATTAGCTAAGAAGTTTGATTTATTCCATTTCCAAGAAGATGCACCAGGAATGGTATTTTGGCATCCGAATGGTTGGACAATTTATCGTTTGCTTGAGCAATATATTCGCGACAAAATTGATGCTTGTGGTTATCAAGAAATTCGAACACCGCAAGTTGTAGCGCGTACCTTATGGGAAAAATCTGGGCACTGGGATAAATTTAGACAGAACATGTTTACTTTGGAAGTAGACGAGACACCTTTTGCAATTAAGCCAATGAATTGCCCTTGTCATGTGCAAGTCTTTAATCAAGGCTTAAAAAGTTATCGTGATTTACCATTACGTTTGGCAGAATTTGGTTGCTGCCACCGTTATGAACCTTCTGGTGCTTTGCATGGTTTAATGCGCGTGCGTGCGTTTGTCCAAGATGATGCGCATATATTTTGTACTGAAGAACAAATCCAACCAGAAGTGGCTGATTTTATCAAATTAGTTTTTGATGTTTATGCCGACTTTGGCTTTAATGACATTACTATTCGTTTATCAACTCGCCCAGATGAAAGAGTTGGTACGGATGAGATGTGGGACAAAGCTGAACAAGCATTGACCAAAGCCTTGCAACAGGCAAATTTGCAATACGAATTATGCCCTAAAGAAGGCGCTTTCTACGGCCCGAAAATTGAATTCTCATTACGCGATTGTATTGGTCGGGTTTGGCAGTGTGGTACTATTCAGGTAGATTTCTCGATGCCAGATCGATTGGGCGCCAGTTATATTGCTGAAGATGGTTCCAAACAGATACCAGTGATGCTACACAGAGCCATTTTGGGATCTTTGGAGCGTTTCACCGGGATTTTGATTGAGGAAACTGCAGGGTCTTTCCCCGTCTGGTTGGCACCGATTCAGGCTGTGATCATGAATATTACCGATCAACAGGCGCCATGGGCACAAAAAGTGACCGACTTTTTGTCAAAAAGAGGTTTTAGGGTCACACAGGACTTGAGAAACGAGAAGATTGGGTTTAAAATCCGCGAGCATACTATTCAAAGAGTACCCTACCTGCTGGTTATTGGTGACCGAGAAGTTGAAAGTCAAACTATCTCCGTTCGAACCCGCGAGGGCCTAGATCTAGGATCAATGGGCCTAGATGAGTTTGTTGGTGTACTTAACAAAGAGATTGAGAAGCGTGGGAGGAATGAACCATTAGTTCAGGTAAAGAAAACCGTAATCGTGTAAATGGCCAAATTAAGGCCCCAAAGATACGGCTAATTGATGCAGAAGGCAATCAAGTAGGAATAGTAACACTGCAGGAGGCTTTGAATGCTGCAGCAGCAGCTGGTTTAGATTTAGTCGAGATCCAACCAAATGTGGATCCGCCAGTTGCAAAAATTGAAGATTTCGGGAAGAGATTGTTTTTGTTGAAGAAGCAGCGTGCTGCTGCTAAACAGAAGCAGAAACAAATCAAACTGAAGGAGCAGAAGTTCCGTACTAGTACGGACACGAACGACTACGAGGTAAAGCTACGCAACCTACGTGGTTTCTTAGAGAACGGTGATAGAGTCAAGATTACGGTATGGTTCCGTGGCCGTGAAATGGCTCATCAAGAACTAGGTATGAAATTGCTAGAGCGTGTAAAGACTGACTTAGCTGATTTAAGCAAAGTTGATTTCTTTCCAAAGCTCGAAGGCAAACAGCTGGTTATGATCTTGGCACCGAAAGCACAAAAGTGACATAGCGTATACGCTGTGTCATCCCGGCCGCGTGTTACGCGAGACGGGACCAAAGCAACAATGCGGAGAGCAAAGTGAAAAACAAACTTAAGACCCATCGAGGTGCTGCAAAGCGCTTCAAAAAAACCGGCGGCGGTGGCTTCAAATGTAAGCAAGCAAACGTTCGTCATATATTAACCAAGAAAAGCACCAAGCTGAAAAGACATTCTCGTGGTCTCGCCCTTGTGAATCCTTCAGATGTAGCTCATGTGCAACAAATGTTGCCACACTGTTAGGAGGAATTATAAATGGCTAGAGTAAAACGTGGTGTTACGGCAAAAGCCCGTCACAAAAAGGTTCTAGAAGCTGCTAAAGGTTATTATGGCATGCGCGGTAACTGTTATAAGGTTGCCAAACAAGCCGTTATCAAAGCAGCACAATATGCATACGCTCACCGTAAGCAACGTAAACGTGTCTTCCGCGTTCTGTGGATTGCTCGTATCAATGCTGCGGCGCGCCTAAATGGTCTAACTTACAGCCGATTGGTTGCTGGCTTGAAAAAAGCTAGTATCGAAATCGATCGTAAGGTATTGTCAGATATAGCAATACGAGACTCTGCTGCATTTACTAAAATTGCAGAGCAAGCTAAAGCGGCGCTAGCGGTTTAAATAGGTCCCGGGATAACGCTTTGCGTTGCCCGGGATGACAGATGATTCGCTAAAATGTCATCCCCGAACCGCGTAGCGGTATCGGGGATCTTTTTTTGTGCAAGGAGAACAAAATTGCAAGGTTTAGACGAACTTGTGCAACGAGCGTTAGCGGCAATAGCTGCTGCGAATGATTTAAATAGTTTAGAAACAGTTCGAGTCCAAACACTGGGCAAAAAAGGTGATTTAACTGCAATTTTAAAAAACCTTGGTTCCCTGTCAGAGCAGGAAAGACCGCAAGCCGGGCAGTTGGTAAATAAAGCCAAAGAGCAAATTACAGCAGCAATTGATCAGCGACATGCAGAATTATCTAAAGTTGCCTTAGAATCAAAATTAGCAGCACAAAGTATAGATGTAACTTTACCAGCGCGCGGAATTCGTTTCGGTTCTCTGCATCCGGTTACAAAAACAAGACTACGCATCGAAAGTTTCTTCAGAGGGTTAGGTTTTACCATCGCTGAAGGACCAGAAATTGAAGATGATTATCATAATTTTACCGCTTTGAATATTCCAGAGCATCATCCGGCGCGTGCCATGCAGGACACTTTCTATTTTGCTAATGGCAATGTATTACGCACTCATACTTCACCGGTGCAAATTCGTGAAATGGAAAAAGGTAAACCGCCATTTAGATTGATTGCGACCGGACGAGTATATCGTTCTGATTATGACATTACGCACACACCTATGTTTCATCAAGTTGAAGGCTTGATGATCGATGAAAATATTTCCTTGGCGAATTTAAAAGCAATTTTGCAGGATTTTTTACATGTTTTATTTGAGCAGCCAGTAAAAATCCGCTTACGCAGTTCATATTTTCCATTTACTGAACCATCGGCGGAAGTTGATATGCAATGCACTAAATGTCAGGGCAAAGGCTGCCGAATTTGCAGTGATACAGGTTGGCTAGAAGTTTTAGGCTGTGGCATGGTGCATCCAACAGTTTTAGAAAACTGTGGTCTTGATAGTGAAAAGTACACTGGCTGGGCCTTTGGTCT
>CAYPGU010000056.1:0-11290 GCA_964409995.1 uncultured Legionellaceae bacterium
CATATCGGCCACATCTTTACGTGTCACACGCTCAATACCTTCTAGGCCTGGTGATGAATTTACTTCCACTACTAAGGGGCCGCGATCGGAGCGCAGAATATCTACCCCTGCAACATTCAAGCCCATGACGTTAGCTGCTTTGATAGCGGTTTTGCGTTCCTCAGCAGTAATCTTTACTAATTCGGCAGTACCACCGCGATGTAAATTAGAACGAAATTCACCTTCTTTAGCTTTACGTTTCATCGATGCAACTACTTTATCCCCAACAACAAAGCATCGAATATCCTCACCGGATGCCTCTTCAATGTATTCTTGCACCATAATATTAGCTTTTAGCCCCATAAAAGCTTCGATTACGCTTTCAGCAGCTTTAGTTGTTTCTGCTAATACTACGCCAATTCCTTGGGTGCCTTCGATTAATTTGATAACTAGCGGTGCTCCGCTGGCTATTTGAATTAAATCACTTACATCATCTGGCGAACGTGAAAATCCGGTTATCGGTAGGCCGATCCCTTTGCGTGATAATAATTGAAGTGAGCGTAATTTATCGCGTGAACGAGAAATTGCTACTGATTCATTTAGGCTAAACACGCCCATCATTTCGAACTGGCGTACAACGGCTGTGCCATAAAAGGTAATTGATGCGCCAATTCGCGGGATAATCGCATCAAATGTTTCTAAACATTTGCCACCATAATGAACCTCTGGGTTTTTTGAGGATATATTCATGTAGCAACGTAAGGTATCTACGATTCTGGCGGTATGACCGCGTTGTAGCGCAGCTTCTTTTAAGCGCTGTGTGGAATACAAATCCGGGCTTCTGGATAGTATGGCTATATTCATTTATTTTTTTCCAGTAAAAATGATCTCTGTGGATCAACTAAAAACATTCGTTTAATTGCAGTGCGACCAATTAATAATCTAAAACCCATACTATCTCGATTAGTAAGAGTCAATTCTATAGGCCAGCTATTATTTCCCATACTTAGATACGTCAGTACTGTAGTGCGTAACTCTTGTTGTCCACTAGAGCTTCTTACGTGCCTGTGGTCAATCACATCCGCATGGCAATCAATAATATATTTATTATTCTTTTGCAATGGGTGGACGCTAAATTTGGCTCTGGTCTTGCCACTGCGTGTTTTATAAATTTCGATATCATATGCATGTAAAGCCGAAGATCTAGCGCCAGTATCGATTTTAGCTTTGATTTCAGCTATGGCTAATTCTGGGAATGCGACCCATTCGCGCCAACCGACTATTTGTTTTGTTACTAACTTTTTTGTCATGCTAAACCTAAGATAACAGATGTTATAAATATATACGAGAGAATGGATCCCGGCTACTGCGCATTGATGACGTGATTTAGTCATCCCGGCATGCACGCCCGAATAGGGGTGCTGTAATCAGGATCTATCTTGCTTTACATATTGCAGAACGCGTCAAAAGCCACAGGATCAACATATTAGTGCAAATCGCAGCTAATATTGGAACAACTGTCGCAACAAAAGTTCCGTATTGCAGCAAACTGGCACTCAGCAAAAATGCCAAGCCAGAACAAATAATTCCTGGTATAGCATATTGAATTTGTGAATGCACATGATCTTTAAGTTTTGCTTGTGTGCTCATCGTCGACATTATGGTGGTATCTGCAATAGGCGAAATATGATTACCGGCGATACAGCCAGCCAATACCGCACCTAAAACTGGAAAAATAATTGGTACTTGCGCCAAGGTAGGATATTGCGGTGCATCCACCATAGATAATACTAATGGTATAGCGATCGGGAATAACATTGCAGCTGTTCCCCATGCACTACCGATTGTAAATGCAATCAGACAAGCAACAAAAAATAAAATCATTGGTAACAGGGTAATATTTAGTGAGCCTAGCATCAGGCTAGCTAAATACTCGCCAGTGTGTAACTGATTGCGTAGAAAGTCGCCAAGGGTCCAAGCTAACAGCAAGACTAGTACAGCCGGAAACATTAATTTGATTCCATCCCAATAAATAGCTGGAATTTGTTTGATTTCGATGCGATCGCGCAATACAAAAAATATTGTGCAAAGGATCATTGTGATCGTGCCACCCAAAAATACACCCATAGCACCAGAAGAATTCTGGCAAGCTACCAACAGTGAATTGTTGCCACCAAATACCCACCAATCTCCTGAGTATAAAATTCCGCTCAAAACACAAACCAGCAATAAACCAATTGGCAAGAAAAATTCGAGTAAGGTTGTGTGGTGCGGATTATGTTCGATTTTTTTACCTTTAGATACTGGTGGTTTTGCGCCACCAAATAAATTGCCTGTCTCGATCGCAATTAATTCATGCTTGCGCATTAAACCAAAACTAATGCGTTTGCGTACAATGAACCAAGTGACCGCAACTAACACAAAGGAATAAAAAATAAACGGGATGATATTAATAAAAGTAGTAAATGGATTGGCCAAAATTAAAGTTTCTGGAGTTTCTGTTTCTCGAATTCCGTTTTCACCTAAGAAACCCATAATCGCTGCCACCCAACTCGAAAAAGGGCACAATACCGCAAGTGGGGCAGCCATTGAATCGACTAAATACGCGAGTTTAATCCGAGGGATCTTCTGCGTATCGGTCAGCGGGTACATAACCGAACCGACGGTCAAAGAGCTTAAATAGTCATCCACAAACAAACCAGTAGATAAAACCATCGAGGAGGTTTCGGCATTTTTAGCACTTTTAATCTTACGTTTGGCAAAAATCCCGTACGCATAGGCGCCGCCGGATATTTGTAACATGGTCACAAACACACCAAGCACGAGTAAGAAAATAAAAATAAATAAGTTACTGCTGTGCCAAAAGGCTGTTGCTGAGCTTAAATTGCTAAGCTCAAGGTTGACCCATAAAGTATTGGCAATGCTCTGGATGGTGGCTAAGGGGGCGAAATTTGCCGCAATAAGCGCAGCGAGGAATATACCCGCGGAAAGTGACAACATAACTCTGTGAGTTAAATATCCAAGTACTAAGACCAAGAGTGGTGGTAGTAATGATACTAGTGATATGTCGGTTCCCATAATCTCGCTATATAAGCTATGCTTGTAAATAAAACCCCAATTATATGTGATTGACTGGGTAAAAACTACAGTCAGCGGCGATGGAGAGCTAAGAATGGAACCAATTTGGCTAAAAAGTTATCAACCTGGGGTTCCTGCTACCATAAATCCTAATACTTACCCATCTTTGAATGAGTTATTTGCCGAATGCTTTATTAAATTTAAAGACTTGCCTGCTTTTACTAATATGGGCATTACCCTCAGCTATGGGGAACTTGAACAACAATCGCGTAATTTTGCGTCCTATTTACAGCAAGAACTGCAGTTAAAAAAAGGCGATCGCGTGGCGATTATGTTGCCAAATCTCCTTCAATATCCAGTCGTAATGCTAGGAATCTTGCGTGCCGGGTGTATAGTGGTTAACGTAAATCCGCTTTACACTGTAGATGAGCTAGTGCATCAAGCGAATGATGCTCAGCTTAGCACAATAATTGTATTAGAAAATTTCGCACATACGGTGCAAGCTGCATTACCGCAAATTAAAATCAAAAATGTTATTGTTGCAAAAATTTCTGATGTTTTCCCTAAATCCAAAGCATGGCTGGCTGATATAGTTATAAAATATATTAAACGTATGGTGCCAAGTTGGCAAATTAAAAATCATATTTTATACAAAGATATAATTAAAACAAATAATTATAAATTCACCCCTGTTAGTTTGCGAGCTGAAGATCTTGCATATTTACAATATACCGGCGGCACTACCGGCTTAGCCAAAGGTGCCATGTTAACGCATCGCAACATGGTATCTAATGTATTACAAGCTAGCGCATGGTTATGCAAAACCATGGTGCCACGCAAAGAAATTATTATTACTGCATTACCGCTATATCACATTTTCTCTTTGACCGCGAACTGTCTAGTTTTTATGAACTACGGTGCGCTAAATGTTCTGATCACTAATCCAAAAGATGGAAAGGATTTTGTTAAGCAATTATGTAAATATAAATTTTCTGCAATTACTGGCGTAAATACATTGTTTAATTTGCTATTAAACAATCCTAAGATAAATCAAGTAGATTTCAGTGCACTTAAAATCGCGCTAGGTGGCGGAATGGCAGTACAACAAGTGGTTGCTGATCGTTGGCAAGCTTTAACCAAGAAACCATTGTTAGGTGCATATGGTTTAACTGAAACCTCACCTGCTGTATGCATTAATCCAATGGATTGCACTGCATTCAATGGTACTGTTGGTCTGCCAGTACCATCAACCGAAATATCAGTGCGTGATGATAAAGGCAATGAAGTTGAACTAGGTACTGCAGGAGAATTGTTAGTTCGCGGCCCACAGGTAATGGCTGGGTATTGGCATCAAGATGAAGAGACACGTAAAGTATTAACAAATGATGGTTGGCTACATACTGGTGATATGGTTGAAGTAAACGCGCAGGGCTACGTAAAAATTGTCGATCGTATTAAAGATATGATTATTGTATCTGGTTTTAATGTTTATCCAAATGAAGTTGAGGATGTTATTGCTAAGATGCCTGGTGTGTTTGAAGTGGCAATTATTGGTGTGCAAGATGCAACGCACGGTGAGATTGTCAAAGCTTTTATTGTAAAAAGAGATCCATCTATAACAGAAAAGGATGTCCTAGATTATTGTCATCAACATCTAACTGGCTATAAGGTTCCACGTCTAGTTGAATTTCGCAACAGCTTACCTAAGTCGAACGTAGGTAAAATTTTGCGTCGCGCTTTGCGCGATGAAAAATAATCTAATTAATCGTTTCATTTGTTACAACTAAGCTGGACTTGGTTCCCACTTTTTAGTGCAATTGCGTCCACCTTGCTTAGCCGCATACATTGCTTTATCGACGCGTTCTAAGTTTTGTTCGATGGTAATATCACCATCTAATAATGTAATCCCAAAAGAGGCGTTAATATGAATTGGATCTTTGAGCCCAATGTCGATCGGTAACTCTGCCAGTCCTTGGCGCAATTGTTCGGTTCGTTGGTAACAATTAGCTAAATCCGTTTGCAACATGCAAACAATAAATTCCTCACCGCCAAAACGAAATAACTTGTCATAAGAACGTATATTATTTGTTATATATTGTGCCAAAGCAACTAAAACTTTATCGCCAGCTTGGTGTCCATATTCATCATTTACTAGTTTGAAGTGATCTATATCTAACATAACTAGTGAACACGATATTGCAGTTCGTTTGGTCATTTCATGCAATTCGCGTAACATTGGTAGCATATCGATACGATTAATTGCTCTAGTTAATGGATCGCGAGTATAAAGTGAAGATTCGAATTCATGTATTAGAGCAATAATTTCTAATTGTAAACGCTCTGCTGCAATTGCAAAGTTGTCATAAGTATCCACGTTGACATTATTACTATTGAAAGCTGAAAGTAATACGTTTGTTGCCAGTTTATGCATTTCCTCATGCGTAGCGCCCATAGCTTGAAAAGCCGGATTTTCACGTAGTTTAGGGGCAGAGTAACCGTAATACCATTGACCAAACTGGCATTGCTTATGTGAATCATCATCGAGATCGTGTTGATCAGGGTGCAACTTACATATTAGGGTTCGCATTATATTGTTATACCATATCTCATGGTCATGCAAACCTTCTTCTAATTGGGTTATGAATTGATGGAGATCTTCTAGATTTATATCGCTGGTCATAAGTTTAGATCCCGGATCTCCCCGGCTCGCGTAACACGCGTCCGGGGCAGGCTTCACGCTCGCCCGGGATGATAGCTCGTTGTCACGCGCGGATGACAATTAGCAGTTAGCGACTATCACCTGGGCTTGGAATAGTTATATTTAATTCCAATACTGAGAAATCGCCTTCATTTTGCAATTGCACTTGAATGCGCTCACGATCAATATTGGTATATTTACTCACCACATCTAATAACTCTTTATGCAATTGTGGTAAAAAGTCTGGCTTGGCACCATTGTTGGCACGTTGATGTGATACCACGATTTGAAGACGTTCTTTGGCAGTAGCGGCAGAACTTTTAGATTTGAATCTCAGCAGATCTAATATACTCATGCCGTTTCACCTTTAAATAAGTTTAAAAAGCTCCATCCTTTGCTGGCCTTAGGGATAGTTGCTGTATCAGTTTCGCCAACTAGTTTGGCTACTGCAGCTCGATAAGCTTGCTTTGCATCACTATCCGCATCTAGAGTAACTGGAATACCTTGGTTAGAAGCATTGAGCACAGCTTGTGACTCAGGAATCACGCCAAGTAAATCGGTGGCTAATATTTCTAAAATATCTTCGATGCTCAGCATTTCGCCGCGTTTGGCACGTGCTGGGCTGTAACGAGTAACCAATAAATGTTTCTTAACTTCGCCGCCTTCTTTAGCTAATTTGGAGTCGCTATTCAGTACCCCAATGATGCGATCTGAGTCGCGTACGGACGATACTTCTGGATTTGTTACTATCACGGCTTCTTCCGCGTAGTACAGAGCCATCAGAGCACCACGTTCAATTCCAGCTGGTGAATCGCATAGAATATATTTAAAATCGTTCTTGAGGGCATCAATAATCTTACCCACACCTTCTTGTTGCAAAGCGTCTTTGTTGCGAGTTTGTGAAGCAGGGAGGATATATAAATTAGGTTCGCGCTTATCTTTAATCAACGCTTGGCTGAGAGTAGCCTCGTCATTAATCACATTTATAAAATCATAAATTACACGTCGCTCACAACCCATGATTAAATCTAGATTACGTAATCCAATATCAAAATCGATTACTACGGTTTTATTCCCGCGACGCGCTAATTCGGCGCCGATAGCAGCTGTAGTGGTAGTTTTACCAACGCCGCCCTTACCAGATGTAACCACAATAACTTTTGCTTTCGCCATGAAAAAATCTCTTCGTTATTTGTTTAAATAGATCAATATATTAACTATATTTATACTATAGCTCAGTAATTTGCAAGCGATCATCCTTAATATAGATTTGCGCCGGAATCTTCCATGCATGTTGTTCGATGTCTTCAGAAATCTTATAGCTGCCTGCAACCGATACCAGCTCAGCTTCTAAACTTTGACAAAAAATGCGAGCTGCTTGATTGCCATTAATACCAGCCAGTGCGCGGCCACGTAAGGGGCCATAAACATGAATATTGCCTTCTGCTATTAATTCAGCGCCTGGGCTGACTTGATTCAAAATGATCAAATCGCCATCTGGCGCATAGACTTGTTGTCCAGAGCGAACCGGTTCGGCAATAATTTTCGCCTTAGCGCTGCGCACAGCAGCTTGTGGGCTAGTTGCTAGTTTGTCTTTTTCGCGTGGATTTGGGGTGTCGCGCAGCATAGCAAAACCATGTTTTACCGCATGCTGCACTTGCTCGGAAGAAGCATTTTTTACACCAACAGGAATTAGTCTAAGATCAGCTAACAATTGCTTCAGTTTGGCAAAGTCTAGAACTAAATCTGCTTGGTTGGTAGCCCTTAAATCTAATACTATGGGCGCAAAATGGAAGAAGTTAGGGGCTTGTTGGATTTTTTCTGCCAGCTGTTCACGCAGTAGATCCAGATCCATACTATGAATTTGTAAAGTTGTAAGTGGAAACATGCCACCTTTTAGTTGGAATGTTACATTAGCTGGCGCTTCGTTTGGATTTATATCAATTGACATAGGTTGCCCTGTTATATATTTAGTTCACATTATATACTTTAGATTATAAAACGGATAGGAATAGTTTAACAACAATGAGAACGAGTTATTAATGGGCGAAGCAATATCTTATAAAGTGTATTTAGATCAATTAACCAAGCATGTCTTAACTGTTGAATGCCATATCCGCCGCCCTAGTGAAGACGGGCAAGTGGTGTCATTACCAAGTTGGGTTCCAGGTAGTTACATGATTCGCGATTTTGCGCGGAATGTAATGCTAATCGAAGCTGAATGTAATGGGCGTCCGGTTCAGATAAATAAAGTATTAAAAAATACCTGGCAATGTGCTCCCTGTAGCGGCGCATTGATAGTGCGCTATCAGGTTTATTGTTTCGATTTGGCTCCGCGTGGTGCCTATGTAGATAACACTAGGGTATTTTTTGATGGTTGTAGAATATTTTTGGTCGTGGAAGGGGAAGAAGAGCAAACGCGCAGTGTAGAAATAATTGCAGCTAAGTCGCCAAACACTAACAAATGGCGCTGTATAAGCAGTATGACTGCGCAGAAGATCAATGAGTCCGGATTTGGGACTTATATAGCGAATAATCATTTAGAGCTAATTGACCATCCATTTGCAATTGGAACCTTTGAGTCTAGAGAGTTTATCGTGTCTGGAGTTAAACATATCATCGCTGTGTTTGGCAGCATTCAGGCCGATTTGGATCGATTTGCGTTAGATGTGCAAAGGGTCTGTCAGTCGCATGTAGACTTTTTTGGTGAATTGCCGCAGATGCCGTGCTATTTATTTATTTTGAATGTATTAGGTAGAGGTTATGGTGGAATCGAACATCGCTCTTCTACTAGCATGGTTTGCTCTAGAACTAGTTTGCCGATTCCGAATGATTCCAGAATGAGTGAAGAATATAAGTCTCTATTAGGTCTGGTTAGTCATGAATATTTCCATTTGTGGAATGTGAAACGCATTAAACCAGAAGTATTTACCAATTTAAATCTAAATGCAGAAGTATACACCCGACAACTTTGGATTTTTGAGGGAATTACCGCCTATTACGATAATTTAAACTTAGCTCGAGCCAAAATAATATCGGGTACTGATTACTTAGAATTATTGCAAAAAGATATTACCTCAATGCTACAAAGTCCAGGTACCAGTATACAGAGTTTGGATGACTCAAGTTTTGATGCATGGATCAAGTATTACTTGCCGGATGAAAATTCAATTAATTCGACAGTTAGTTATTATATAAAGGGATCACTAGTTGCTTTAGTTTTGGATTTAAAAATTATATTGGACAGCCAGCGCAAACAAAGTTTAGCTGATGTCATGCAGGTATTGTGGCAACAATACGGCAAAACTGGCCTTGGCTTGCCAGAGGATTATTTCAATCGTATCGTTTATGAGGTAACTGGGCAAGATTACGCAGATTTCTTGAACTTAGCTTTGCGTTCAACGGAACCGTTACCGATCGCGGAACTACTCTTAGATTTTGGCGTAATTTATAAAAGTTTACCCGCCGATTTAATTGATAATTTGGGTTTGAAATTAATTTCTGAGCCAAATAAACTCATTATAAAATCTGTTATCAATGGGTCAGTCTCTGAACAAGCTGGGCTCTGTGCCAACGATATTATCGTGGCAATTAATGGCATGGCTGTAAGTTTAAATAATATTGAAAATATCATTAAACGTTACCCTGAGCGAAGTTTATTATTGTTTACTATTTTTAGAAATGATTTATTACTCAACTTGGAAGTCTTAGCCCCAGGAACCACAGAAACCGTCTGTGAGTTATATAATCTTGGCAATTTAACTGCAGAACAGATGCTCAATCAACAAAAGTGGTTACAATCAGAAATTAGCAGCAAAGTCGAAGCTATTTAAGGATTCTGATCTTCTGGGCTGATTGTGAGCCAAGTGCCGACGCCATTATAGTTGCATGCTGCTGGTAATACCGATGTGTCAGTAAAGCCTTGATCGCTGGTTCCTGTAGCATCGGTAGTATAATTACCACATACAAAGGCCAGTTCATTTTGTGAGGTATTACCAGTATCCTCATTACCACCAGCCATTGGCTGTGCACCTAAAGATAGCTGACGGTTATTATCAGTTAGTGAAGAGAAAATATTCGCTGCGACGATCAAGTTAATTACCACGCCGTTGCCTTCCTCTAACAATTCGATGCTTTGAATTGACTCTGGTAGATTTTCATCAACTAAGACACCAACTGGTAGATCGGCGGGGGTGCTGATCAAGGTTTGACCATCGGTAGGTAATCCACCTTGAGTATTCCAATATACGCCTAGTGCAGTTTTATAACTTCTTAATACTGACACTGCTTCAGATAGAGAGGCCCGTTGCAGGTATTTAATGTAGCTTGGGATCCCAGTAGCGATAAGAATAGAGATAATGGTTAGAACAACCATAAGTTCCATTAAACTAAAAGCTTTTAACAGTTTTTTGTGCGCCACAGATATGTCCTAATATTGGAATGCTGCCTTCATAATATAGTGTATTTATATATTGGTTGCCAATCTCCAACCAAGCAAGAACTTTCGTTCTACTTTATTGCTACCAACCATTTGACCTATCGTTGCAGAAAGTTGGTAGTGGGTATTCTGCAGGTCAATTAAAGTTAATTCCTGAATTTGCCAACCAATTTGCTGCTGCAATGTATTGGCAATGAAAAATTGCGCGTGCACTTTAACCTCACTTGACTCTAAAGCTTGTTGTTTTATCAATCTGTGTAGATCTTGATCCAAACGCTGTATTATTTGCCAATGCTGATGATAGTTTCGCACAATTTGCAGTTGTTGCGCACAATGCTCAAATAGTAGGCTAATAATACTTAAGGATAAGGCTATCCAAATTAGTAATGGAATTGATATGAAGCCAGATCTTGATTGCGTGGCACACATGATATTTCCATTCTTTGTTGATTATGAAAGGTTAAACCAACCTTAATTAAAACCAGTGGTTTAGTTATTATTTGTACAGTAAAATTGGTAATGCCGGTCAACAAGGCAACGGCATTACGTTGAAAATCATCTCGATATAATGTGTAATATTTACCCCTGGCGCTTGGAGTGGTGCGCAAATAATAGGCAACTATACTTGGTCTAAATACTTGGCTGCCATGCCGATAGTTATGGCTGAAGCTGCGATTATTCTGTGGCCACGCATGTGTAATATGGCTCGCATAAACATCGCTGATACTAAAACGATCTGCATGCATACAATCATGAATCTCTAGAATATCTTCTACATGTGGAGTTTGGCTAAATTTTACCCTTAAGTTGTCAGAAACACTGTGCATGTCAAAATCAAGATAAGCAAAATTTTGTGGTACATTATGTAAAATCAGTACTGGTGAATTAATCGGAATACTTTGTTGTTTGATTAAATGCAGAATTGACGGCGTAACTAAAGATGTACAATCAACGCCATCAGAATTACATACATTAGCAATGGATTCATGAACTACATTTAAATCAAAATTTGGTGCAACATTATTTACTACATCTTTAGATGCAAATGGTTTATGGCAACCTATGAATCCAGAGCTGCGAATGTCCTGGCTTATATT